>JALSSH010000254.1 GCA_026984385.1 Ardenticatenia bacterium
ACCCCGCCGCGCTCCGCGCGGTAAAAGCAGCGGAGCGCAGGCAGACGTCGAGCACGCGCCGCCGAGGAACGCTCGCCGTCGGGAGGGCGCGCCGCCCGTGCGCCTTACGGCGCACCACGCGCGGCATTCGCCGCGCGTCAGCCGCGCGCAGCGCGGCTAGGCGGCGCGCCCAGCGGCCCACTCGCCATAAACGCCCATTCCCCAGCGCCACGCTAAACGAACAGCTCCACAAACGCGAACTGGTCCACGTCCACCAAGCCCAAGTCGGTGAGCTTGAGGCTAGGGATCACTTCCAACGCCATAAAGCCCATCGCCATAAAGGGATCGTGCAACGGCGAGCCGAGTTGCCGCTTGGTCACTTCCAGCAGTACGTCCAATTTTTGGCGCACCTCGGCAATCGGACGGTCGCTCATCAATCCGCCGACCGGCAGCGGCAATTGGGCCAACACGCGCTCGCCTTCCGCCGCCACCAAACCGCCGCCCATCGCTTCCACCGCGCGCGCAGCGGTCATCATGCTGGCGTCGTCCGCGCCGATCACCACCAGATTGTGATGGTCGTGTGCCACCGTACCCGCAATCGCGCCGCGCTTCAACCCTATGCCGCTGATGAAGCCTTTGCCCATATTGCCGCTGGCCTTGTGGCGCTCGATAACGGCCATTTTGAGCATATCCCGCTCCACATCCGCCACCGCATAACCGTTGACAATGCGCGCTTCCATGATGCGATGCTCGGTGATGAGCTGATTTTCCAGGCTGCCGATCACGCGCACCCGTTGGCCCTCGGCAGGGATGCTGAAATCCACCGCGTCCCAGCGCACATTGATCGCGCGAGGCAGAGGCTTGACGTGTGGCGGCGTGATCGTGACCCGCAACCGCCCGTCTTCGGCGATCAACTCGCCGCCGCGAAAGACCATCTCAGCACTCGGCGCGCGCAGATCGGAAAATACGAACAAGTCGGCGCGTCGCCCGGGCACAATCGCGCCCCGATCCCGCAACCCGAAATACTCCGCCACGTTGAGCGTGCCCATGCGGATCGCGGTCACAGGATCGACGTTCCCCTCGGCAATCGCCACGCGGATCATATAGTCAATCGAGCCGTCATCGAGCAAGTCGGCAGGGTGGCGGTCGTCGGTACACCAGCACAGACGGCGGCTGTTTTCCGGCGTGATCAGCGGCAGCAGTGGGCGCAAGTTGTGGGCGTTGGTCGCCTCGCGGATGAAGATATACATCCCCTGCCGCAACTTTTCGCGCGCTTCGGCAACTGTGGTGCACTCGTGGTCGCTCTGGATGCCCGCCGCCACGTAAGCGTTGAGCGCCTGCCCGCTCAAGCCCGGGCAATGACCGTCCAAGACGCAATCTTTGAACGCTTCGATCTTGTCCAGCATATCCGGTGCGCCGGAAACGACGCCCGGAAAGTTCATCACTTCCGCCAAACCCAGCACCCAGGGATTATCTCGCAACGTTGCCAAGTCCTCAGCGGAGAGAAACGCGCCGGAAGTTTCCATATGGGTCGCGGGCACACAACTTGAGGCCATCACGTAAACGCTAAGGTAGCCGTGTTTGGCCGAGTCCATCATATAGCGGATACCGTCCAGCCCGTGTACGTTGGCGATCTCGTGCGGATCGGTGACGACAGTGGTCACGCCGCGCGGCAGCACCGCCTCGCTAAAGCGGGGAGGGGTGCAGAGACTGCTTTCGATATGCACATGGGCGTCAATCAAGCCGGGGGCCACATAGCGCCCGCCCAAGTCTATGGTGCGTGCGGCTTGGTAGCCTTCTCCTACGCCGACAACACGTGTGCCCTTGATAGCAATCTCAGTAGAATAAACCTCGCCGGTGAAGACGTTAACAAGTTGCAAATTCGTAAGCAGCAGATCGGCAGGCGTCTCTCCGAGCGCCGCGGCCAAACGTTCTGTGAGTTTCATGGGATACCTCCAAACAGTGCACATTCTGTCACGTGTATCTTTGCAATAAACCGTGTCCTTTGTCCCTCTAGGGGCAATTTGTAAAGTATGCTGCAAGTGTTCCCCAGATTGTAAGCCCAACGCCCGCCGACCTCAAGCGCAGCCAAAACGGAAAAAACAGACGCGGCGCATGGCATACCTGCCGAAATCTTGTAAACTGGTAGGTAAGGACATCTACCAGAAGGGTGCACACGCGCTACGATGAACATTCCCAACCGTTACGAACGGCGTCTGTTGCGCCGCATCCAGGAATTTCGGCGCGCGACACTGTTAGAAACCCACACGGTCGTCGAGCAACTTGGCACAGTGGACGTTTTTTTCCACCCCAACAATCCCGACCCCGCCGCCAATTGCATCACGCCACACAAAGGCGTCGCTTGGGTGCGCCGTGAGGATTTGCGCAACGCCTGCGAAGGCCTGGAACGGCTGGGGCGGTCACCCCGCCTCATCTTCCAAGAAGCGCTTTTCCCCGAAGCGTTCCGCCGTCAATTGCCTTTGATGGGGCTAGAGCCGGAAAATGCCTGGCAGCTTTTGGTCTATCGTCCGCTTTACGGCCCCCCTCCGGCGGGAGAATCTTTGTATGGGCAGTTGCCCAGCACTTTTCATTACGACGTGACCGCGAGCGTTGCCGCCGAGCCATCCGCGTTGCGAACATGGTTGCGTGTCTTCCACGCAGGTTACTATCGCACCGACACCGCCCCCGTTGACCCAGCGCAGATCGCGGAGCTGGCACGTCAAGCGACCATCGGTCGGCGCGTTTTTGTGTGGGCGAGCTATCGCGGAACACCGCTCGGCGCGGCGCGCGTAGGCGTGCGCGGTCGCGTGGCCGAGCTGGAAGCTGTGGTCACCGAACCCTATTGGGAAAGCATGGGGCTGGAAGAAGCCCTGGTCACCACCGGCGTTCGCACTGCCGAAGCGCGCGGCTGTGACCTG
>JALSSH010000255.1 GCA_026984385.1 Ardenticatenia bacterium
CGTGCGCCAGATGGCGCGCGAGCTGGAGATAACGCCCGCCATGCTGGATGGGATGCTGGCCTATTGGGTGCGCAAGGGGAAGTTGCGCCGCGTGCAACCCGGGCAAGCCTGCGGCACGTGCGGCAAGGCGGCGCGCTGCCCGTTGGTGGCACACCTGCCGCCCGCTTACGAGCTGGTGCGCGAAGGCGAGCCGCCTTTGCCCCCCTGCCCGCTGAGCGAAGAACACCACGCCAACTAACTCGCATTAAGACCATCGCAGCCGACAAAGGAGCACCCTATGCACCCCTATATCCTGCTTGTTCACATCTTGGCCGCCACCGTCTGGGTCGGCGGGCATCTGATCTTGGCGCTTGCCGTTTTACCCCAAGCCTTGCGCGCACGCTCTCCCGGGCCGATCCAACGCTTTGAGCGCACCTATGAGCCATTGGGCATCGGGGCGCTGCTGGTACAAATTCTCACGGGGGTTGAGCTGGCGCGGCAATGGCTGCCAGACGCCGCACAGTGGATCGCGCCGGAAAGCGCCGTTGGGCGCGCTATCCTGGCGAAGTTTGTCTTGCTGGCGCTCACCGCGTTGATCGCCGTGCACGCCCGCAAACGCATCATCACACGGCTCAGCGAGCAGACGCTGCGCATGATGGCCGTCCACATCCTTTTGGTGACCGCGCTGGCCGTGTTGTTTGTGGTTGTGGGCGTCTCGTTCCGCACAGGCATCATCTTTTAGAGGCCCGCGCGCTCAGTCGTTCTTTTTGCTGCGGCGCGCTTGACGTTTGGCGCGGATCGCCTTGGCCGCTGCCGAAAGGCGTTCGAAGTATTCGCTTTCCGTGATCTCGCTGACCTGTTGGTGCACTTTGGCGCGGTCGATCTGGATTTTCAGGTGCTGCAATTCGCGCTGGGTTTCGCGCAAGTCTTCTTGCACGCGCTCGAACAATTTGGCGTTTTCAATCGCAATGGCCGCCTGGGTGGCGAACGCGGTCAACAACGGGATTTCGTCCGCGCTGAAAATGCCCTGCTCGATGCGGTTATCCGCGTATAGCACGCCCACTACGCGCCCGTGCAACGTCAGCGGGATGCACAAGATCGAGCGCAAGCCGTGCTGCATCACGCTTTTGAGGCCCTGGAAGCGCTCGTCGCCCTGGGCGTTGGTGGTGATGACCGGTTCGAGCTGTTCGAGCGCCATATTCACCACGCTACGGCTAAAGCCGGCCTCGTCCTCAGAGATCGTCTGCCGATCCCAGTTGCGCGCCGCGCGGATACTCAGCTCGCCGTCCTCTTTTTCGCGCAACATCAAATAGGCGCGCTCGGCGGAGGTCATGGTGATGATCGTGTCCATGATCTCGGCCAACACTTGGTCCAGGTCCAGCGAGGAGGTGATCAAGGTCATGGTGCGCACCAACTCGCGTTGGCGCTGCACAAGTTGGAGCACGCGGCGGCTGCGTTGGTCGAGCGCGCCGACAAGCTGCACCGTTTCGCCCACCATCCCGCCGAGGTCAACCGAAAGTTGCACACCGTGTTTAGTCAGCGCCTTGAGGGTGCGCGTGACCACGTTATCCAATTGGGTCGCGCGTTGCCGCAATTGTTCCAGCGTTTCGGCATATTCGGCCACGATCTTATCGTTCGGTTCTGCCATCTGCCCCTCCCTTGCCCAAAAGTTGCCGCCGTGCCGTCAATCGCCCCGCCCTGCCCTCCATCATAGCACGAACACGCCGCCTAGCCGTAAAGCCCGCGCCCGCGCTCTTTGCGCTCGGTGATCACCTGGTCGTAAAGCTCCTCGTAGCGGTCGGCCACGCGCGCCCACATAAAATGCTGCTCGATGAGCTGACGCCCGCGTTGGCGAAGGCGCTTGCGCAGTTGCGGGTTGCCCAGCAAGCGAAAAATGCCCTTGACCAGCTCGCTATCGCTTTCGCCCAGCAACACGTGTTGCCCGTGCGAAACGGGGATGCCGTCACAGCTAAGCGGCGTCGCCACCACCGGCACTTGCATCGCCATCGCCTCCAAGATTTTGTTCTTGATGCCCGCGCCCAGCCGCAGCGGACTGACAAAGATCAACGCCATCTCAAAGTACGGGCGCAAGTCCGGCACGCGACCGGTCACGATCACCGCGTCCGAAGCGTAAGCGCGCAGCTCCGAAGGGGGGTTGCCGCCCACCAGATAAAGCCGTGCGGTGGGCACGTGCCGTTGCACACGCGGGAAAATATCCCGCACCAAGCGCAAAGCCGCGTCCAAGTTCGGCGCATAATTGTAGTTGCCGACAAAGAGCAAAGCGGGTTCGTTCGGTTCATAACCGGTCGGTGAGAAATAGTCCACGTCTACGCCGTTCGGGATAACCACCACCGGCACGCTGGGGTTGAGCGCCCGCAACGTGCGCGCGTCGCGGTCGGTGAGCACGACGGCGCGGTCGTATGGCTCGAACATCCAACTTTCGTAGCGACGCGCCATGTGCAAACGGAGCTGCTTTTGCCAACGGGCCAAGCGGCGTGGCTCTTCTTGCACGGCGCGCTCCAACCACAGGCTATACGACTCATACGGCACGATCACGTTGGGCAGATGGCGCACCAGATGCAGATATTCGTAGACTTGCACGCCGCCGAAAAGGTGCGCCAGCGTGTAGATGCGCGTTTGGAGCAAGTCTTCGACCGTCTTCCACATCGGCGGCGACCAACTTTCTTCGGCGCGGCGCGGGAAGCGCGCTTCGGGGTTGCGGGCGCGGCGCAGATATTCGCGCAAGCCGCGCTTGGGTTCGGGGATGAGCTGTACACTGCGGAAAAGCCGCTCGTAGCGCGGCACGTCGGCGATGTCTTCCGGCTGTTGATAGAACGCCACCAAGTCAATTTGGTGTTGGCGGGCGGCCAGCTCACGCGCCAGGTGATAGGGGATCAAGCGGTCGCCGTGATAA
>JALSSH010000256.1 GCA_026984385.1 Ardenticatenia bacterium
CCAAAGAGCGCATGATGAAAGCGTGGAAAGAGGGGCGCGTCATCATCCCCGAAGAGGGGGGAGTAGCACGGTACAAACGCTATCTGGACGAGGCGAAGGGAAATCCACTCACAGATATGTGGACGGATATTGAACACTTGCACGGCTCAAATAAAGAGCGCCTCGGCTACCCGACGCAAAAGCCGCTGGCGCTGCTGGAGCGCATTATCCAGGCCAGCAGCAACCCGGGCGATTGGGTGCTTGATCCCTTCTGCGGCTGCGGCACAGCCATCGCCGCCGCGCAAAAGCTGGGCCGCCACTGGATCGGCATAGACATCACCCATTTGAGCATCGCGCTCCAAAAATATCGCCTGGAAGATATGTTCCAGGTGAAGCCCGGGGAAGACTACGAGGTCGTGGGCGAGCCAATCAGCTTGGCCGGCGCGCGCCAATTGGCCCAAGAAGACCGCTTCCAGTTCCAGTTTTGGGCGCTTTCGCTGGTGCGCGCCAAACCGTTGGGCGCCGCAGTGCGCAGTCGGCGCGGCAAACGAGGCAAGGATCGCGGCATTGACGGCGTGATCAACTTCATGGACGAGGCCAAAGGCAAGCCCAAGCGCGTGCTGGTGCAGGTGAAGTCCGGCAAGGTCTCCAGCCGCGATATCCGCGACCTGGTCGGCACGGTGGAACGGGAGGAAGCCGCGTTGGGGCTTTTTATCACGCTCGAACCTCCCACCCGCGATATGGTCAAAGAGGCCGTAAGCGCCGGCTTCTATCACTCCCCGGGCTGGGGCAAGGATTTTCCGCGCGTCCAAATGCTGACCATTGAGGAGCTGCTGGAAGGCAAACAGCCGGATATGCCGCCCGCGTGGGGAACGTTCAAGCAAGCGCCCCGCGAACGGGGTGGAGGAAGCGGGGGCGGGCAACCCTTGCTGCTCTGAGCACCAATCAGCCCGCCGGAAGCGAAAGCCGCGTCCCGCGCTCAAATTTTAGAGCGCGGGGCGTTTCGCGTTACAATCAGGGCGGCAAAGCGACGCGCACCAGAGAGAGGCCAAACCATGAGCGCTATCGGAGCTTTTACCTTCGTGCTGCACAGCCACCTGCCCTACGCTCGCCTGGCCGGACGCTGGCCGCACGGCGAGGAGTGGGTCCACGAGGCGGCCTGCGAAACCTATATCCCGCTGCTGAACGCCCTTTATGACCTGCGCGAGGAAGGCGTGCGCTTCAAGCTCACCGTCGGCATCACGCCCGTGTTGGCCGAACAGCTCGCCGACCCGGACATCATCGCGCACCTGGAAGCCTATTTGGACGACAAGATCGCGCGCGCCAAGCAGGATATTTTGCGCTTTCGTGGCGAAGAGCCAGCGCGCGGCGTCCCCCGTGAGCAAGCCGAAGAAGGTGAGCTGCCCCCCGTTGACCGCGCCGCCGTCGAAGCGGCGTTGGAGGAAGAAACGCCCGATCCGCCGCGCCCCTGGTGGGTGGGCCACAAGCATTTGGAATATCTGGCGGGCTTTTATTTGGACTACTTCCAGCACATCAAAGACACGTTCATCCACCGCTACGGGCGTGACCTGATCGGCGCGTTTCGGCGCTTGCAGGACGAGGGCTACATCGAGATCACTACCAGCGCGGCCACACACGGCTATTTGCCGCTGCTGGGCGAAGACAGCGCCATACGCGGCCAGTTGCACACCGGCGTGCGTAGCTATGAGCGCTTTTTCGGACGCGCGCCCCGCGCGATCTGGTTGCCGGAGTGCGCCTATCGCCCCGCTTACTACGATGAACAGGGCCGCTTGCGCCCGGGCATTGAGCGCTTTTTGGCCGAAGAGGGCTTGCGGCTCTTTTTCAGCGAAACGCACCTGATCACAGGCGGGGCGCCGGTCGGGGTGGCGGCGGGCGAGGCTATCGGGCCGTATGGCGAGATCAAACGCCGCTACCTGATCCCGATGACCGAGGCGCCCATGCCCGCCGAGCCGCTGACCACCTTCCGCGCTTACTACGTCAGCGACACCACCGCCGGCCCGCACGCCGATGAGCACAGCGGCGTGGCAGTGATCGGGCGCAACGACGAGACGGGCCAGCGCGTTTGGTCGGCGGACTGGGGCTACCCGGGCGACTTTGACTACCGCGAGTTTCATCGCAAGGACGGCGTCAGCGGACTGCAATATTGGCGGGTGACCGGCGCGAAGGTGGATTTGGGCGACAAGGACTTTTACCATCCGGACTGGGCGGCGCACAAAGTGCGGCTGCACGCTCAGGACTTCGCCGCGCTGGTGGAGCGCATCTTGCAAGCGCAATGGGAGAGCGGCCAGGGCTACGGCATCATCGCCTCCAATTATGACACCGAGCTTTTCGGGCATTGGTGGTTTGAGGGCGTGGAGTGGATCAAGCAAGTTTTGCGCTTGCTGGCCGCCAACCCCAAAGTGGACTTGGTCACCGCGTCGGAGTATCTGGAAGCGCACCCCCCCGAAAAAGTGATCCACTTGCCGGAAGGCTCTTGGGGCGCGGGCGGCACACATTTCACCTGGGACAACAACGAGACCCATTGGATGTGGGCGCCCATTCACGAAGCCGAAGCGACCATGCAAACGCTCGCCACGCAGCACGCGGACGACTGGGAGGACGAGAATTTGCGCGGCGTGCTGAACCAGGCGGCGCGCGAGTTGCTGTTGCTGGAAAGCTCGGATTGGCCGTTTTTGGTCACGACGGGGCAAGCGCGCCAGTACGCCATCCAGCGCTTCAGCCAGCACATGGAGCGCTTCCTGGAGCTGGTCCGCAGCGTGGAACGTGGCGCGCCGGACGGGGCTTTGGCCGCGTCGCTGTGGGAAAAGGACCGTGTCTTTCCGGATATGGACTATCGCTGGTGGGCGGTCGGCGCTCGGGCGGAGTGAGCGCGTGAGAGGCGGGCGGGGG
>JALSSH010000257.1 GCA_026984385.1 Ardenticatenia bacterium
GACCGTCTCCCACATCGGCGGCGACCAACTTTCTTCAGCGCGGCGTGGGAAGCGTGCTTCGGGGTTGCGGGCGCGGCGCAGATATTCGCGCAAGCCGCGCTTGGGTTCGGGGATGAGCTGCACACTGCGGAAAAGTCGCTCGTAGCGCGGCACGTCGGCGATGTCTTCCGGCTGTTGATAGAACGCCACCAAGTCAATTTGGTGTTGGCGGGCGGCCAGCTCACGCGCCAGGTGATAGGGGATCAAGCGGTCGCCGTGATAAAGCGGGAAAGGCGGGCAACGCGAGATCAAGAGGATTTCCACAACATGCCCTCCACGATTTCCGTAAATTTTTCCGCGTACCCCGCCGCCGTGAAGTGCTCCAACACGTGCTGACGCCCCGCCCGCCCCATGCGTTCGCGCAGCGCGCGGTCACGCAGCAACAACAACACTTTTTCCGCGAGCGCGCGCGGCGCTTCTGGCGGGACAAGGAAGCCGGTTACACCGTCGCGGACGGTTTCGGCAGGCCCGCCGTTGTTCATGCTGACCACAGGGCGCGCCATCGCCATCGCCTCCAGGTGCACCATGCCAAAAGACTCAAAGCGCGAGGGGCACACGATCACGTCGGCGGCGGCGATCACCTCGCGCGCGTCCGGCCAAAAGCCCAGATAGTGCACCGCGCGGCGCAATGGCGGGTCGGAGCGGGCGCGTTCTAGCACGGCGCGTTTATAAGCCTCGTCGCGCGCCACGCCGAAGACGTTTTCGCCCGCCACCACAAAACGCGCTTGCGGCAGCTCCGCCAGCACATGCGCGGCCATCTCCAAAAACACGTCGTGCCCCTTGACGCGCTGGAAGCGCGCGATCATGCCCACCAGCGGCACGTCCGCCGCCACGCCGATCTGCGCTCGCACCGCCGCGCCGCTCAGCCCCGGGCGGAAAGCGTCCACGTCCACGCCCGGGACAAGCACGGGGACGCGCTCGGGCGGCAGGAAATGCGCCGAACGCGCCAACCAGCGGTCTCGCACGGCGCGGGTGATGGCGATGATTTGCGCGACCCGTTCGCGGAAAAAAGCGCGTTGCCAGCGTCGCGCCGGAAACCACCAGCCCATCGCGTTCCAGATCGTCGGTGCGCTGACCTTGTGCGCGGCGGGCACGGCGTAGGGCAGCGCGTGGTAGTCCGAGTGCACCACCTGCGCCCCGATCTCCTGCATCAGCGCGGCCATACGCTCCACAGCAGGCAAGCGCGCCCACACAGCGGGCACAAACCAGGCGCTCGCTCCGCGAAAGGGCAAGGTGTGCACGGTCACGCCCAGCGCGCCCGCCGCCTCGGTGAACTGTCCCGCTTGCGGACAGAGCAAATGCACGCGGAAACGCTCGCGGTCCAGAGCGCGGATCAAGTTCAACTGCACGTTTTCCCCGCCGCCCAGCCCGCTATAGGCGGAGACAAAAAGCAAGGTGATCGGCCCGCCCATGTTCATACCGCGTAGCGCCGAGGGTCGAAAAGGTCTAGGTGCTCGGCGATCCAGTCAATGGTGCGTTGCAAGCCCTCGTCGAGCGAAATCAGCGGCTGCCAGCCGATCAGCTCGCGGGCCAGGGCGTTGTTCGAACGCAAGCGCAACACCTCGCTTTTGGCGGGACGCACGCGCTGTGCGTCGGAGACGATCGGCACATCGCGCCCGATCAACGCGATGATGCGCCGCGCCAGCTCGCCGATGGAGATCGTCTGCCCGGTGCCCAGGTTGACCACTTGGCCGAGCGCCGCCTCGCTTTCCGCCGCCAACAAAAAGCCGCGCACCGTGTCACTCACATAGGTGAGATCGCGCGTGGGGTGCAGCGCGCCGAGCCGCACTTCGTCTTGGGCCAGCGCCTGGCTGATGATGGTCGGGATGACGGCGCGGGCGCTTTGGCGCGGGCCGAAGGTGTTAAACGGGCGCACGATCCGCACGGGCAGCTCGTAGGTGGCGTAAAAGCTGAGCGCCAGCGCGTCTTGCGCCACTTTGGAAGCGGCATACGGCGATTGCGGATGCAAAGGGTGCTTTTCGTCAATCGGTTCGTATTGCGCCGTGCCGTAAACCTCGCTGGTGGAGGTGATCACCAGGCGGGGTGTGCCCAGCTCGCGCGCAGCCAAAAGCACATTGAGCGTGCCGCCCACGTTCACGTCTACCACGTCGCGCGGCTGGCGATAGGAATACGGGATGGCGATCAGCGCGCCCAGGTGGAAGATCGCGTCCACGCCGCGCGCGGCGCTCAGCACCGCGTCCCAGTCGCGCAGATCGCCGAAGACGATTTCCAGCGCTGCGCGTTTTTCGGCGGGCAGCCAGCGCAAATTGCCGATGTGGTGGTCGGAGCTGTAGCGCACGAAAGCGCGCACTTGCACCCCTTGTTCCAACAGCGCTTCCACCAAGTGGCTGCCGATGAAGCCGGCGGCGCCGGTCACGAGTGCGGTTCGGATGCTCATAGCGGCCTCGTCGGTGGGGTCAGCGCGGCAAGGCGCGCAGTTCCTCATAAAACTTGAGCGCGGTTTGGATGCCTCGGCGGAAGCATTCCAGCGAGAGCTTTTCGTCCGGCGCGTGCAAGTTGTCGTCCGGCAAACCAAAGCCCATCAGGATCACCGGCGCGCCGAGCACGCTTTGGAATGTGGCGACAATCGGGATCGAGCCGCCTTCCCGCGTGAAGACCGGCTCCGCGCCGAAGCCGAACGCATAGGCGCGGGCGGCAGCTTCCATATAGGGCGAGTGCGGGTCGGCTTCCGCCCACATGCCGGCGTGCCCCACCTCAACCGCGCTGGTGACCGTCGGCGGGGTCAGCGCGGCGATGTGCTCGGCGACAAGCTGGCCGATGCGCTCGGGGTCTTGGTCGGGGACAAGGCGGCAGGTGATCTTGGCGGAGGCTTTTTGCGGGATGATGGT
>JALSSH010000258.1 GCA_026984385.1 Ardenticatenia bacterium
AGAGGCAAAGCTGCACACTGCCTGCGCGAGCGGCAACACCGACGCGATCCGCGCCACCTGTGCCGCGATCATGGAGCAGCATCATTCCACGCGAGAACGTTTGCCGCTGTTGGACGCATTTTACCCGCGCATCTGGCAGGTTACGGGCAAGCCGCGCGCGGTGTTGGATTTGGCGTGCGGACTAAACCCGCTGGCGCTCCCCTGGATGGACTTGCCACCCGAGGCGCGCTTTTACGCCTACGAGCTGCACAAGCGGCGCGCGCAGTTTTTGGCGCGGACGCTGGAGTGGCTGGGCGTGGCAGGGGGCGCTTGGGCGCGCGATATTCTGGTGCAACCGCCCGCCGAACGCGGCGACGTGGCCTTGCTGTTGAAGGAAATCCACCGCATGGAAAAACGACGGCGCGGGATCGTGTTGCCGCTTTTGGACGCGCTGGACGTGCGCTGGATCGTGCTTTCTTCGCCCACACGCAGCCGCAGCGGACGCCGCGCAATGAAGGAGATTTACCGCCAACAAGTACACGCCATCCTAGCCGCGCGCCCCTGGCGTGTGGTCGAGTTGGACTTTACGGGAGAGCTGGTTTACTGCGTGGAAAAGTCGCCGGAATCGGGGGCAGATTAGCCGCCGATTGCCCCGAACACCTGTTCGCGCTACACTGAGCGCATGATGCACCGAAAAGCACCTTTACGCTTCTCCCGTTCACTGGCTCACCACGCGCCATTGCTGGCTGTGCTGACCGTTGCGGCGCTGTGGCGCGCGACGTTGTTGGCGTTGGGCGCTTTTAGCTTCAACGCGGACGAGGCCGTCGTCGCGCTGATGGCACGGCACATGTTGGCGGGGCACGGTGTCCCCACGTTTTTTTATGGGCAGGCCTACATGGGCAGCCTGGACGCGATCTTGGTGGCGGCGGGCTTTGCGCTGCTTGGCGACAGCGTGCTGACCGTGCGGATCGTGCAGTCGGCGCTGTATTTGGGCGTGGTGGCGTCCACGTATGGGTTGGCGCTGCGGCTAAGCGGCAGGCGGTGGGTAGCGGCGGTGGCGGGGCTGTTAACCGCGCTTCCGCCGACGGTGGCCGTGCTTTACACCACCGCCACGTTGGGCGGTTATAACGAAACGCTGCTTTTCGGCAACGCGATCCTGTGGCTGAGCTACGACGTGGCGCACGGGCACGCGCGTTCGCGGTGGCGCTGGGGGTTGCTGGGGACGCTGGCGGGCTTGGCTTGGTGGACCAACGGGCTGATCGTGGTCTACTACGCGCCCGCCGCGCTGTTGCTTGCCCGCCACTTTGAGCGCGCGCGTTGGCGCGAGTATGGGTTGGCGGTGGCGGGCGTGTTACTGGGCAGCGCGCCTTGGTGGGTTTACAACCTGCGCCATAACTGGGCCGCGCTGGAAGTGTATTTGCACAGCCGCCGCGCCGACAACACCGGCGTGCCGAGCGTGCCGCTGGGGGTGCGCGTGGTGGGCTTGCTGCTGTTCGGCGTGCCCTCGCTGTTGGGCGTGCGCTATCCCTGGGCGGGCACGTATCTTGTGCCGCCGCTGGCGGTGTTGATGGTGCTGGGCTTTTGGGTGATGTTGTGGCACTGGGTGCGGCGCGGCAAGCCTTCGTTGCGAGCAGAGGCGCGCGCTTTGTTGCTGAGCGGGGTGGCGCTCTTCGGCGTGATTTTCGTGGCTTCCCCCTTCAGCGCGGACGCCACCGGTCGCTATTTTCTCCCACTGTGGCCCCTGCTGGCGATTTTGTGGGCGGCGCAATGGGCAGACTGGCGCGCGCGGCGTCGGCGTTGGGCGCAAGCGGGCGCGCTCGGCGTGGCGATCTTTTGGCTGCTGAGCGCGGGCGCGGCGGCGTTGCAACAACCGCCCGGGATCACGACACAGTTTGACTTGATCAGCGACTTGCCGCACGAGTACGACGAGCCGTTGATTGACTTTTTGGAGCAGCGCGGCTTGACGCGCGGCTATAGCAACTATTGGGTGGCTTTTCGGCTGGCCTACCTCACGCACGAGCGGATCGTGCTCAGCGCGGCGCTGCCCTACAAGGCCGACCTCAGCTACAACCCCGCCGACCGTCGCTATCCTCCCTACGACGAGGCCGTCGCGCAAGCCGACCCCGCGCACCTTGTTTACATCACCAGTAACCTCCCCACGTTGGACGCGCGCATCCGCGCGTGTTTGCGTGCGCACGGCGTGCACTTCGCCGAAACGCGGATCGGGCCGTATCGCGTGTTCTATCGGCTTTCGGCGCATCTTCCCCCGCAAGCGCTTGGACTTTATGAGGAGCAAGGCTGTGGCTAAAAAAGCGCAAGTGTATTACGAGTGCCAAAGCTGCGGACGCCGTTCTCCGCGCTATATGGGGCGCTGCCCGGGCTGCGGCGAGTTCAACACCATGATCGAGGTGGTGGTCGAGCCGGAAAAAGCCGCCAAAACCGCCAAACGCGCCGCCCCGCGCTCCAAGCCGCGCAAGTTGCGCGACGTTTCCGCCGGTGACGAAGACCGCTACCCCGTGCCGGTGGAGGAGTTCGCGCGTGTGTTGGGCGGCGGGATTGTGCCGGGGAGCGTGGTATTGATCGGCGGGGACCCGGGCATCGGCAAAAGTACGTTACTTTTGCAGGTGGCCGCGTTGATCGAAAGCGTGGCCGGGCCGGTGCTTTACGTCAGCGGGGAAGAAAGCGCGCGCCAGATCAAAATGCGCGCCGAACGGCTAGGCCTGGCGGCGGACGCGCTCTACCTGGTGACGGAAACCGAGGCGGGCGCCATCCTGGCGCATGTGGAAGAGGTGCAGCCGCGCATCTTGATCGTGGACTCGATCCAAACGACCTATTTGGAAGGCAAGGCTTCGGCGGCGGGCAGCGTCAGCCAGGTGCGTGAGTGCGCGAGCCTTTTCCGCCAG
>JALSSH010000259.1 GCA_026984385.1 Ardenticatenia bacterium
GGCCTTGTTCTCCTCGATCCAACGCCGCGCATATTCGCCGGACTGAATTTCTTCCAACAGTTTGCGCATCTCGGCGCGCGTGGCGTCGGTGATGATGCGCGGCCCAGCGGTGTAGCCGCCGTGCTCCGCCGTATCCGAAACCGAGTACCACATATAGCTCATGCCGCCCTGATACATCAGGTCTACGATCAGCTTCAGCTCGTGCAACACCTCAAAATAGGCGATCTCGGGCTGATAGCCCGCTTCGGTCAGCGTGTCAAAGCCCGCCTTCACCAAGGCGGTGACGCCGCCGCAAAGCACGGCTTGCTCGCCAAAAAGGTCGGTTTCGGTCTCTTCGGCGAAGGTCGTTTCCAGCACGCCCGCGCGCGTCGTGCCGAGCGCTTTGGCATACGCCAACGCGCGCGCCAACGCTTGCCCGCTGGCGTCTTGCGCCACCGCCACCAACGCCGGCGTGCCTGCGCCTTCCACATACAGCTCGCGCACACGGTGTCCGGGAGACTTGGGCGCCACCATGCTCACGTCTACATACGACGGCGGCTTGATCTGTTCAAAGCGGATGTTGAAGCCGTGTGCAAACATCAGCGTGTCGCCCTCTTTGAGGTGTGGGGCGATGTGTTCGGCGTAAACTTGCGCTTGGCTAGTATCCGGAATGAGCATCATCACCACGTCGGCGGCTTCGGCGGCGTCCGCCACCGTCTTGACCGTCAGCCCGTCGGCTTCAGCTTTTGCCCAAGATTTGCTGCCCTCGTAAAGCCCGACCACCACGTCTACCCCGCTATCATGCAAGTTCAGCGCGTGGGCGTGCCCCTGGCTGCCGTAGCCGATAATCGCTACCGTCTTGCCTTCCAACAAACTCAGGTCTGCGTCCTTGTCATAGTAAAGTGTTGCCACGATATGCTCCTTATGCGTTGTGCGCTTAAATGACGCTGGTATGCCCGTTGCCGTTGGCCCCGCGCGGCTGATACCCATTCGGCGAGAGGATGTGATCGCCGCGCGTCATCGTCACGATGCCGGTGCGCACCATCTCCAAAATGCCGATGGGCCGCAGCAGCTCGATCATGGAGGTGATCTTGTCCTCGCCGCCGGTGATTTCCACGATCACAGCTTCCGGCGTGGCGTCCACGATATGCGCGCGGAAGATGTCGCAAAGCTGCACCACCTCGCCGCGCGTCTGGCTGTTAACCTGTACCTTGACCAGCGCCAAATCGCGGCTGATCTCCGGCAGCTCGGTAACGTTTTCCACCTGAATTACGTTCACCAGCTTATAAAGCTGTGTCTTGACTTTGTCCGCGTCGGCGTCCACCACAATTGTCATGCGCGAAATGGCGGGGTTTTCGGTGCGGCCCACCGTCAAGCTGTCAATGTTGAAGCCGCGCCGACGGAACAAGCTCGCTACCCTGTTCAACACGCCGGGTTTGTTTTCCACCAGCGCTACTAATGTCTGTTTCATCGCCTAGCTCTCTCCTCTTCGCTCGCGTGGATGTGCCTTTGTACGTGCCTAGATCGTGCGGTCAGAGGGCGCGGGACGGCGGATCATGTCGTGCAGGTCTGCGCCGGCAGGGACCATCGGGTACACCAAGTCCATGCGCTCAACGGCAAACTCGATCAGCACCGGCCCGTCGTTGATGCCCTCGGCCCAGGCCACCGCCTTTTTCACGTCTTCACGTTTGGTGACGCGCCGAGCGGGGATGTCATACGCTTTCGCCAACTTGATAAAGTCCGGGTTTTGCATCGGGGTTGCGTTGTAACGCTCCTCGTAGAAAAGCTCTTGCCACTGGCGCACCATGCCCAAAAAGCCGTTGTTGATCAGCGCGATCTTGATCGGGACGCGCTCTTGCATAGCCGTTCCAAGCTCGGTCATGGTCATCTGGAAACCGCCGTCGCCCACGATCAGCCATACGTCGTTAGTGCCCAGCCCGATCGCCGCGCCGATGGCCGCAGGCAACCCAAAGCCCATCGTGCCCAGCCCGCCGGAGGTGATCAACGTGTGGGGGCGGTCATGCGGGTAATATTGCGCTTCCCACATTTGGTGTTGCCCCACGTCCGTCACGATCACCGCTTGGCCTTTGGTCGCTTCCCACATATCGCGGATCACGTGGGCGGCCAAAAGTTTGTCGGTCACCTGTTGGTTGACAATGTCGCGCTCGTCGGCGTCTTCCATCCAATCGCGGATTTGTGCCAGCCATTCTTTATGCGAAAGCTTGCGCAAACGCGGCAACATTTGCCCCAAGACGGTTTTCAGATCGCCCACAATCGGCACGTCCACCGGCACAACCTTGTTGACTTCGGAAGGGTCAATATCAATGTGGATTTTGCGCGCTTGTTGCGCGTAGGTCTCCAAGTTGCCGGTCACGCGGTCGTCAAAGCGCATCCCAAAGGCCAGCAGCAGATCGGCGTTTTGGATCGCCAAATTGGCGTAACCCGTGCCGTGCATCCCCATCATGCCCAACGAAAGCGGGTGCACTTCCGGCAGGCCGCCTTTGCCCAACAAGGTAAGCGCAAAGGGTGTTTGGGTCAGCTCGGCGAACTTGAGCACCTCTTGCATCGCGCCGGACATCAGCACGCCGTGCCCGGCCAGGATTACGGGGCGTTCGGCTTCTTCAATCAAACGGAGCGCGGCCTCGATCTCCTCTTCGCGTGCCTCACGCGGGGGACGATAGCCCGGCAGCTTGATCTCGCCTTCCGGATAGACAAACTCGGCCTCGTCGTTTTGGATATCCTTTGGGAAGTCAATCAACACCGGCCCGGGCCGCCCTGTGCGCGCGATATGGAACGCTTCGCGCACGATGTAGGCCAGGTCGTTGACGTCTTTCACCAAATAGTTGTGTTTTGTGATCGGCAAGGTGACGCCGGTTACATCTGTTTCTTGG
>JALSSH010000260.1 GCA_026984385.1 Ardenticatenia bacterium
CGGGCTGAGCTATGCGCTGGGTGGTGTGGCGGTTGGCGCGGCGCTGGCGGCGCTAGTCGCGCGTCCGCCCTGGGCACGGCTGACATGGGGGCTGGTGTGGCGCGTGGGGCTGGCGCTGGTCGCGTTGAACATCGCGGGCCAGGTGGAGCTGGTGACGCGCGTGGGCATTACGGCGGTCGCGTTACGCCAAGAAGTGGAAATCCACAAGGAAAAGAAGCCCAAGACGATGGACGCGGGCTACACGGTCAAGCGCGCCGTCGTGAAGCATCAGCGCGTGCCCTTTAGCTGGTCGAAGGAGTACCGCAACGCGACCAACAACGGTACGGGCATCGAGGGCGTGATCGCACGCGCGAAGGAAGAGATGGCCCCCTACCGTGACGACAGCATCCCGGGCTGGCTGCTGGACGCGATAGACGATGTGCCGCCGGTCGCGCACGCGCTGAGCGTGGCGGTGTTTTTGTTGTTGCTGGGGGCATATAGTGTGCATTCCTGGCGGGGCACACGCGCGACCCCGGGCCGCTTGCACCCCTACGACTTGGCGCTACTCGGCGCACTGCTGCTGGTATATATCGGTGCAAGCTGGCAGGAGTTGAGCGTCGCCAGCGTGGAGTGGCGCGTTGCGCTGACCCTGGCGTTAGGCGTGGGGCTTGGGTGGGAAACCTGGCGCACATATCACCATCGCCAGCGACAAGGCGACGCCTTGCTACGCCCTTCTCCTTTGGATAGCGTGGTAGACGCCTTCTTGACCTTTATCACCAACTTGACCGAGATCGGCAATATGCGCTTGGCGGCGGAGCGGGTGCGCGAGTTCTCGCGCCAGTATGGGTTGGAAGTGGACCCGGACGCGGTGGTCGAAAAGCTGCCCGTCGGGATGCAACAGCGCGTGGAGATTATCAAGGCGCTGTATCGCCAGGCCGACATCTTGATCTTGGACGAACCGACCGCCGTTTTGACGCCGCAGGAAGGCCGCGAACTCTTCAAGATCATGCGCCAACTTTCCGAACAGGGCGTCTCGATTATTTTCATCACGCACAAGCTCAAAGAAGTTTTTGAGGTCGCCACCCATATCGTGGTGATGCGAGGGGGACGTGTGGTCGGCGCTACAACGCCGGACCAGGCCACCGAGACCTCGTTGGCCGCGATGATGGTGGGCCGTGAGGTGATCTTGAAGGTGGAAAAAGACGAGGCGCACCCCACCGAGCCGGTGTTGGAGGTGGAAAAGCTCAACGCGCTGGACGACCGAGGCGCACAAGCGCTCCACGACGTGAGTTTCCGGGTGCGTGCCGGTGAGGTGCTGGGCATTGCGGGAGTGCAAGGCAACGGCCAAACCGAGCTGGTCGAAGTGTTGACCGGCTTACGTGCGCCGACAAGCGGCGCGGTGCGCTTGTTGGGAATGGACTTGCAGCCGGACGAACAGCCGGACGGCAAGTTATGGCCCCGCCTGGCTGCGCTGGTGCTGGATATGGCGCTCGTGGCGCTGATGGCGTACTTCGTCGGCTTTTTCGTGTGGTACTTCCGCGACGGGCAATTCGGCGCGGTCTCGGCAGCGATTGTAACGCTGGTGGTGGACGCGCTCTATTTTCTGGGGGGCTGGAAATGGTTCGGCGCCACTTTCGGCATGGCGCTTTTCGGGCTGGAAGTCAGCGAGGCGGAAAGCGACAATCGCCCCGGGACGTTGCGTTTGTTGCGGCGTTATGTGGTTTTTACCGCGCTACGTTTGCCGCTGTTCGTCCCGCTGTTGGCCGCGTTTGAGCAAGCGCGCCGCGCGGGTAAAACGCGCTGTTGGCACGACACGCTCGCCGATGTGCGCGTGATCAAGCGCGAACGCATCACCCCGCGCCGCATCAAAGATGTGGGCACGTCACATGTGCCGGAAGACCGTTTGCGGCACGGGCTGGTGAAGTTGTATTCGGTGGCGGACAACCTGGTGCTCAACGACTACTACGAGCGCCCCTTTGCCAAAGAGCCGAACCTCGCACAATTGCCGGGCGCGTTGTTGCGCTATCTGGTGGTGGCCGGTGTGGTGATCGCAGCGCTGACCGCTGTGGCGCTCTACGTGTGGGATCGTTGGCTGTGGGAAGCGCTGTTGGACGCTTACCGCGTGCCGGAAGCCATGCGCGATCTCGGTACATCACTGGGCAAAGACCAAAAAGCCGCGCTGCAATATCCACTGCTGATCAGCATCGTATTGTTCCTGGGGGCAGAAATGCTCTTCGGCGCGGTGGCGCACGTGGTGGCCGTGTGGTTTTTGGGACGGCGGCGCGTGCGTGCGTTTTATCACCAGGTCGAAGCGCGTATCCGCCGCGCATTCTGGCGTGCAGCAGGGCAGGCGGGCGTACCCGACGCGCCCAAAGGCGGGTTGCTGCGTGACGAGCAGGCGATTGTGCAACATGCGCGCGACTTGATCCACGAGTTCGACATCCGCACACCCGGGCCGGAAGCGCTCGGCGGCACGCTTTCCGGCGGCAACCAGCAAAAGCTGATCGTTGCGCGAGAGTTCAGCCGCAAGCCGCGCTTGCTCATCGCCGCCCAACCCACGCGCGGGATCGACGTAGGCTCGATTGAGTTCATCCACAACCAGATCATTGAGCAGCGCGACGCAGGCGCGGCGGTGTTGTTGGTTTCGGCGGAGTTGGACGAGATCATGGCGCTTTCGGACCGGATCGCGGTGCTCTACAAAGGCGAGGTGATCGACACGCTGCCCGCCGAAGAAGCTACGCGCGAGCAACTCGGTTTGTTGATGGCGGGGGTCCGCAACGGATAGGGGCACGCGCGGGTTGCTGTCACTGTTTGGGAACAGGGCGCGTTCGGGGACGGATGCGCCCTGTTTAGCGTCCGCCGCAGGGCGCGCCGCTAGAGG
>JALSSH010000261.1 GCA_026984385.1 Ardenticatenia bacterium
GCCGCCGACGGCACGCGCGCGCTCGCGGTGTTGCGCTTCCCCACCCAAGAACCCGACAGTGGCGTTGTGCACGGCGAGCTGAGCGTGGTCACCACCGAGCAAACGGTGCGGCTCGCGGGCAGTTTTACGGGGGGACAGGTGCACATGCTGCGCTGGGGGCGTTGAGGGAACACATCGCACACGAGAAGGGACGAATGGCGTATGTCCAAGCGCATTTTGGTTATCGAAGACGAAGAGCGCATCGCTCAATTGCTCAAACGTGGCCTGATCTACGAAGGCTATCGCGTGGACGTGGCTTATGACGGGCACGCGGGGTTACAACTGGCGCGCGAACAGCCGCCCGACTTGGTGATTTTGGACTGGATGCTGCCCGGCCTTGACGGGCTGGAGGTGTGCCGCCGCTTGCGCGCCGCCGGTGATGTGCCGATCCTGATGCTGACGGCCAAAGACGAGGTGCAAGACCGCGTCCAAGGGCTGGACACGGGCGCGGATGATTACCTTGTCAAACCGTTTGAGTTCGACGAGCTGTTGGCGCGCATCCGAGCGCTTTTCCGACGCGCCCAGCCGCACTCAGAGCCGGAGGTGTTGCGCTTTGCGGACTTGGAGCTGGACACCGGCACGCACCGCGCCCGTCGCGGCGAGCGCTATATTGACCTGACCGCCAAAGAGTACGAGTTGCTGGAGCTTTTCATGCGCAACCCGCGCCGTGTGTTGACGCGCGAGACCATTTTTGACCGTGTCTGGGGCTATGACTTCGGCGGAGAAAGCAACATCATCGAGGTTTACGTGCGCTACTTGCGCCAAAAAACCGAGGAAAACGGCGAGCCGCGTTTGTTGCACACGGTGCGCGGCGTGGGTTATGTGTTGCGTGAGCCGGACGCCTGAGCGCCAAAGCCGTCGGGCACAACTTCTCACGCTGCGCTAATGTTCGGATGTTAGGATGGGGGCAAGGTTCGCGCCCCACTGGGGCTTAGTGCGATCAACGGTCAACGGCCTTATGAGCATCCGAGTACGCCTCACCTTGCTTTACGCCAGTTTGCTGGCTATCGCTATGCTTGTCTTCAGCATCGCCACGCTCAGCGTGCTGAACTGGACGCTACGCCGCCAGGTGGACGCTTCTTTGCAAAAAGCCGCCGAAGATATCCAGGCGGAAGGCGTGATCAGCGCCATGCCCACCGTC
The DNA here is from genome assembly GCA_026984385.1 of Ardenticatenia bacterium. Lineage (GTDB taxonomy): Bacteria > Chloroflexota > Anaerolineae > Aggregatilineales > Aggregatilineaceae > JALSSH01. Next base: position 1,181 of record JALSSH010000261.1, read on the forward strand.
GGCGGCGACCGCCCTCACGTCAGCGAGCTGATCCGCGAATTTTCCATGCTCCAGGTCAACAGCCTGGACGCGCCCGGACTTTTTGTGCAAATCTGGCTCTATGACCCTTCCATCGAGCGGCTCTATTTGCACGATTTTTCTTGGAATTTGCTCGGGGTGGGTTATAGCGGCGCGCTGGACCCGCTGGCGCTAGGCGTCAAAGCCGAGGTGCGCCGCGACTGTTTGGTCAACGGCCATCATCTGCGCGTTTTCACCCGCCCGCTGGCGCTCAACGGCCAAGTGTGGGGCTATATCCAGGTCGCCACCTCGCTTAACACGGTGGACGCGGCCATTGACCGCTTGTTGCGCATTATGGTGATCGGCGGGGCGGTGACGCTCTTCATGGCGCTGGCGTTGGGGGACTATTTGACGCGGCGCGCGTTGCGCCCGATTGACGTGATCGCGCAAACCGCCCGCCAGATCACCGCCGCCGACGACCTCAGCCGCCGCATCCCCTACGACGGCCCGCCGGACGAGCTGGGGCAGCTTACGCGCATCTTCAACAAAACGCTGGAACGGTTGGAGCGGCTCTTTAACGTGCAGCGCCGCTTTGTGGCGGACGTTTCCCACGAGATGCGCACGCCGCTAACCATCATTCGCGGCAACGTGGACTTGATGCGCCGCTACGGGTACGACGAGGAGGCGATGGAGGCTATCGAAAGCGAGGCGCGGCGCATGTCGCGCTTGGTGGACGATCTGCTCTTGCTGGCAAAGGCGGACGCGGGACGCTTGACGCTGAACAAGGAAGTGGTCTCGCTGGATACGCTGGTACTGGAAGTGTATAACCAGGCGCGGATGTTCAGCGAAGAGGTTCGCGTGGAGCTGGGGAAACTGGACCAAGCCTACGTGCTCGGGGACGCGGATCGGCTCAAGCAGCTTTTGCTCAACTTGGTAACCAACGGTGTCAAATACACGTCCGAAGGCGGCAGGGTGACGCTTTCGCTGGCGCGTGAAAACGGCTGGGCTTACGTGCGCGTGGAAGATACCGGCATCGGCATTCCGACAGAAGACCTGCCGCACATCTTCACCCCCTTCTACCGCGTTGATCATGCCCGTTCGCGCGCCAAAGGGGGCACGGGCTTGGGGCTTTCGATTGTGCGCTGGATCGTGGAGGCGCACAACGGGCGCATCACCGTAGAGAGCGAAGTGGGCCAAGGCTCGGTCTTCACGGTGGCGTTGCCGCTCGTGCCCAAGTCGACCGCTCAAGACGCCAAGCGCACGACCCAAGCAAATTTGCAGGCCGTCCACGAACGCTAAAAACAAAGGGACGCACCCCACACGGTGCGCCCCTTTGCGATCTCACGCGGCGGACGTGAAGATTAGTGCTCCGCGTGCTCCTTTTTGTTGGGGAACAACGGCAAAAGCCCCAGCCCCAGCGTGAACATCATCATGGCGTAGCCGAGCACCCCCAGCCCCACGCCCCACTCGACCAACGAGGGCACGTATTTTTGCACGGGGAAGAGATCGGCGGCCCCGGGTGACCAGTCCATCGGCACGATCAGGCCCGAAAGCGTCACGTTCCAACGATTGGTGATCACGCCCGCGATGGCGAGCAACGCCGCCAACACGACCCATACATCTTGACGGCGCAAACGCGGCGTGAGCAAGATGATCGCCGGAACAAGTGCCCCGACTACCAC
>JALSSH010000262.1 GCA_026984385.1 Ardenticatenia bacterium
CCCACCCCAGCGCCACAAAGTGAAACGTGAGCGCCGTCCCCGCCACACCGAGCGCCTGCCCCGCGCGGGGACGGGTGCGCAAACGCAAATAGAGGCGGCGCGTCTTGTCGCTCCAAACTTTGTGCGCAAAAAGCCCCGCCCCGTGCCACGCTCCCCAAGCCACAAAATGCCACGTGACGCCGTGCCACAACCCGATCACGAGCATTGTGGACATCTGCCCCACAAAAGCAAGCGCCGTCGGCGAAGGGCGCGGCTTGCGCTTGAGCAGCGCACGGCTGAGCGGGGAAAAGACGTAAAAGCGCACCCAGTTACTCAGCGTGATATGCCAGCTTTGCCAAAATTGCGTGATGTTGCGCTTGAGGTAGGGTTGGGCGAAATTTTCCGGCAGCTTGACGCCGAACAACTGCCCGATGCCGATGGCGATATCCGAATAGCCGCTGAAGTCAAAATAAATTTGCAGCGTGTAAGCGTAGAGCAACACCCACAGCCCCCATGCCGAGCGCGCTTGTTCGGCGCGCGTCGCGTTGAGCGACATATAGGCCAGCGCGTCCGCGATAATAAACTTCTTGGCGATCCCCACCGCGATCCGCCCGCCCCCCTGTACGATTTGCTCCACATGCGGGCCGGCCAGCTCGCGCAAATCTTTCACGAAACGCTCGGCGCGGTCTATCGGGCCGGCGGTATAGGCGGGGAAAAAGATCGCGTAAGTGACGTATTCGCGCAGCGAAAGCGGGGGTAGTTGGCCGGTTTGCCTATCCCGCAGCGTGTGCAGCAAGCGAAACGCCACATAGGAAAAACCCAGCCATTCCAACTCGCCCGCACGCGCCAGCGAGGTCGGCTGTTCTTGCCACCGACGCAGCGCACGGCTGAGCGCTTCGGTGAGCGGCTCGGTTTTCAGCAGCACAAAAAGCGCCACAATCCCCACCATCAACGCCAACAGCGCACGCCGTCCTCCGGCGGGTCGTTGCGCGGCCAAGCCCAGTGCCACCCCCGCCCCCGCAAGCCACGCCGCAACGGTGAGCGTCGGCGGTGGCGTGGAAGGGGTCAGGCGGGCGGCGGGGGCCAGATAGCGCCCGAAGCTCAGCGCGAGCACCAGCGCGGCCATCGTCGCGGCGGCGAACGAGTCCTCACGCTGCCAGCGTTGCTCCGGCGCACGGGAGATCGCCCAGCTCAGCGTCACCAAGGCCAACGTAGCCGTCGGGAAAAGGAAATCCGCCCGCCGCACGCGCAGCGGCGGCTGTAGCCAATAGATCGCCAGCACGCTCCCTACAAAAAGCGCCCAGCCACGCCAACGTCTGGGCAACAAAAAAAGGTAGAGCAGCGCGGCAACGATGAAAGTCAGGATGTGCGTCAGGGTCATGGTCGGGATTGCTCGGTGTGCAGTCTGCGGCGTCCGGTACGGGCGGCCATTCTAGCAGGGGGACAGCCCAGGCGCAAAAGCGGCGCGCGCGAGGTCAGCGCGTCAGCGCTGGGCGACGTGCGCGCCGCAGCGGGGCGGGCGACGTCGGCGCGAGCCGCGCGCTCAGTGCGGCTCGCGGCGGTGAGGTCGCCCCGCCTCCGCCCATCCACACAAAAAGCCCCCACCGTCAGCGGCGGGGGCTGTGCGTTCCACGTCAAAAGGCGCTATTCGGCAGACGCGCTCTCCGTGAAAAGGTCTACTGCCTCCCAAGCGCCGCCTTCCATCAACTTGTAAATGCGGAAGTCCGGCCCATTGACCACCGTCGTCCCGTCGTCGTGCACCACCAACGCGGTGTAGCCTTGCGTGGGCGCCGTGCCCCACCCTAGCGCGTCCCGCACCCCGGGATAGGTGCGCCACGCTTGCCCAAACCCCCGCTCCGGCTGCAAAAACCCGGGTGGCGGCTGAATATTCGGGTCGTTTTCCGGCATTCCCTCACGCCACGTGTCCAAATACGCGGAGTACATCCCGCTAAATTCGTCCGCGCCGAAATTCAAAACGTAAATCTGGTTGGTGTCCTCCAGCCAAAGCATGATCCCGCGCTCAAAGGACATAAAAGCCGCGCGCGTGGTCGCGTAGTTAGCCGCTGCGGGCGCGGCCTCACCGCCCGTCGGCGTTCCCTCGCCCATCGGCTGGGCGTTGGGTTGAGCGCTGGGTTGAGCAGCGGGCGTGCTCGCCTGCATGGGAGCGCCGGGCTGCGCCCCGGGAGTAACACGCTGTCCGGTCACGGGGTCAACCGACCCGGGCGGCAAAATGATCAGCTCTTCGCCCACCTGCAAGATGCGCGTGTTGGGCTTGATGCCATCGTTGAGCGCCGCAATGCTCTCGTTGGTCACGCCGTACTCGCTGTAAGCGTAGGCGATGCTGGAAAGCGTGTCACCGGCCTGGATCACGTGAACAATGCTGCCATCCGGACGCACGCCTTGCGGCACAACAAAGGGTACGTATTGCTGCTCCGGCGTGGGTTCGGCAACTTCTGTACGAACCAACGAGGCTTTGTCCCAATATACGTTGTTGATCGCCAGCCCTTGAGCCTGAGTGGCATAAAGGTAAACGGTGACAGTATCACTTTCAGCCCGAGCCGTGACACTCAGCTCCGCCCATTGGTCATAGGGCGCGGCGACCGCCGACCAAATCACGTCCGGCGAGTTCGGGTCGGTGCCGCCCTTCGGGTCAATGCCCACCTTCAGCGAGGCCGCCGCCGACGTGTCGGACTTGCGGTAGGGCGGGTCCGGAATCACGCAAGAGGTCGTCGTGTCGTTGCAGGTGTAAACCCAGCCGTAGGCGGTGAGCTTGACCCCATCGCCAGCCGTCAATCCACCCACGCGCTGATACCCCGCGACGGTAAAAGCTACGTATCCCTGCTTGATGTTCCAGGAAACCTCGCCGTCC
>JALSSH010000263.1 GCA_026984385.1 Ardenticatenia bacterium
AAATCCTCACAGCCTGATCGCCCGCGCCGCCCGCACTCGCACGGTGCAAGTGGTCAACGATGTGTTGGAAACGGAAGAATTTTTGCCGAACCCCAAATTGCCGCGCACCCGCTCCTCGTTAGCCTTGCCGATGATCGTAGGCGAAACGCTGCTGGGGGTGCTCAACGTCCAAGCGCGCACCGCCAACCGCTTCAACGACGCCGACGTGCAAATCCAAACCACGCTGGCCGCCCAAATCGCCATCGCTATCCACAACGCGCGGCTCTTCACCGCCGAGCGTAAACAGCGCGCCCTGGCCGAAGCGCTACACAACATCGCCCACACGCTCAGCAGCACATTGGAAATTGACGAGGTGCTGGAACGTATTTTGCAAAACGTGGGCAAGGTCATCCCCCACGACGCGGCCAGCGTGATGCTCTTGGACGCTGAAGGCAAAATAGCGCGCGTGGTCAGCCAACACGGTTATGAACGCTATGGGCTGACCGACTGGGTGACGACCAAAACACTGCCGATTGCCGAGTTTCCGGATATGCTGCGCGCGGCCCAGACCCGTACCCCGCAAATCATTTCGGACACCCAAGCGATCCAAGATTGGCAGATTTTCCAAGAGACGGCCTGGATACGCTCTCACGTCACCGTGCCTATCCAACAAGATGGGCAAGTGATCGGCTTTCTGATGTTGGAAAGCGCCACGCCCGGCTTTTTCCAACCCGAGCAAGCCAACGTGTTGCACGCCTTTGCCGACCAAACCGCGCTGGCTATCCACAACGCGCGGCTTTTCACCGCCGAACGCGACCAGCGCACTTTGGCCGAAGCGCTGCGAGACAGCGCCCGCGCCATCAATAGCACGCTGGAATTTGACGAGGTGTTGGATCGCATTTTGCAAAACTTGGCTAAAGTGGTCAGCTACGACGTGGCAAACGTGCTGCTGGTGGAAGGGGACGACGTGCGCGTGGCCCGCCGCGCTCCCGATCCTTCCACCCCTGAAGAGCGCGTCTGGTGGGGGCAGTTCCGCTTCTCGCTTTCCGAAACGCCGAACTTGCAGCGCGCCATCCAAAGCGGGCAAGCGTTCGCCGTTTCGGATGTGCAATCTTACGATCTGTGGCTCAACCTGCCCTACTTGCAAGATATCCGCTCTCACGCCATCGCCCCCATCCGCTATGGGGAGCGCACGATCGGCTTCCTGACTGTAGACAGCGCCACACCCGGGTTTTACACCGAAGCGCACGCCGAACGCTTGCAAGCCTTCGCCGACCAGGCCGCCGTTGCCATCCGCAATGCGCAGCTTTTCGCCACCGTACAGCGTCACGCCGCCGAACTGGAGCAGCGCGTGCAGGAACGCACCCGCGAGCTGGAGTCTCGTCGCGCCCAGTTGCAAGTGATCTTGGATTCGATCACGGAGGGCGTGATCTACGACGAAAACCTGACCGTGAAATACATCAACCGCGCCCTCACACGCCTCACAGGTTACACGCAGGACGCGCTGCGCGGCTACCTTGCGCCGCTGTTGGCACACTCGGAGGAAGAAACAAAGACGCTGATCGAAGATATCTACGAAACGGTCAAACGCCATCGCATCTGGCAAAACGAAGTGCGCGTGCGCCGTCAGGAAGGCAGCGAGTTTGACGCCGAGCTGACCGTTACCGAAGTGCGCAACGCGGCGGGTAAAGCGGTGGGCGCGGTCAGCGTGCTGCGAGACATCAGCCGCGAAAAAGCGCTCCAAGAGCAAAAAGACCGCTTCCTGGCTTACGCCTCCCACGAGTTGCGTACCCCGCTGGCAAACATCAAAACGCGGCTCTACTTGCTGCGCAATCAGCCGGAACGCGCCGAACATCACTTGGCCGTGCTCGAAGAGGTGACCAACAGCATGGCGGAGTTGGTCGAAAGTTTGCTGGATATCACCCGCTTTGAGCGCGGCGTGATCGTGCTCCACACCCAACCGATGGCGCTGCAAGAAGTCGTGCACCAGGTGGTAGACGTGCAACGTGCAGAAGCCGAAGCCAAAGGGGTCGCGTTGACGGTGGAGATGTCCCAAGAACCGCTGCATGTGGAAGCAGACCCGCCCCGCCTCCGCCAAGTGATCACCAATCTGGTGATGAACGCCATTCACTACACCCCGGAAGGCGGCCAAGTGCAGGTCAAAGTCAGCGCCAACCCCGATGCACCGGATTGGGTAGAACTGCGCGTTCAAGATACCGGACGCGGGATCGCCCCCCAACACCTGGCGCACATCTTCGAGCCGTTCTTTCGCGGTAGCGAAGAATCCCAACACGGCGCGGGCTTAGGGTTGACCATCGCCAGGGAAATTGTGCGCTTGCATGGCGGCGAGCTAAGCGCGGAAAGTGAATTGGGGCGGGGAAGTACGTTTGTGGTACGGTTAAAGCGCGTGAGCATGGCTCACGAGGCCGAAAAATAGCTTTTGTGGCGTTTTGAAGAAAAAACCAAGGAGGTATTTTAATGCGAGAGGCAGTGATTGTCGCCATGACGCGCACAGCGGTTGGACGCGCCAAAAAAGGCACGACCCGCGACGTGCGTCCGGAAGATTTCGTCATTCCGGTGATCCACGAGCTGCTCCGTCAAACCCAAGACAAGCTCGACCCCACTCAAATTGACGACTTGGTCATCGGCTGCGCCATGCCGGAAGGCCCACAAGGGCTGAACATCGCGCGCGCGGTTGGCTTGCAAGCGGGCCTGCCGGAAAGCGTGCCCGCCATGACCGTCAACCGCTTTTGTTCCAGCGGCCTGCAAACCATCGCCATTGCTGCAGAGCGCATCATCGCGGGCGGCGCGGACGTGATTATCGCGGGCGGCGTGGAAACCATGTCGCTTGTG
>JALSSH010000264.1 GCA_026984385.1 Ardenticatenia bacterium
GCCGTCGAGAGCGTCGAGCGGCTGTTCGGGCGCACGAGCTTGGGGCAACCGGAAAAGATGAGCCGCTTCCAGGCGATGCTGGCCGAGCATTTCGACTACGACGCCCTGGTCAAAGACTTGGGGCTGGGTTAATCGCAACGCTTACTCGCACAGTGGGAACACGTGGGGCGCGGCCACGCTGCGCCCTGCGTCGTGCATATCCCACATACACCGCCACGCCACCTTGCGGTAGGCTAGTTGGCATATCCGTATCAGAGATCGTTACCACACTGAGGAGAGGGTCAGATGTCTATGATTGAGGCTGTTTTGGGGCGTGAAGTGTTGGACTCACGCGGCAACCCGACTGTGGAAGTGGAAGTGCTGCTCAGCGACGGGAGCTTTGGCCGCGCGATGGTGCCCAGCGGCGCCAGCACCGGCGAGCACGAGGCCGTCGAGCTGCGCGACGGGGACAAGGGCCGTTATAACGGCAAGGGCGTTTTGCGCGCGGTGGAAAACGTCAACACCGCCATCGCCGAAGCATTGCTCGGCATGGACGCCCGCGAACAAAAGTTGATCGACCAAACGCTGATCGAGCTGGACGGCACGCCAAACAAAGGCAAACTCGGCGCCAACGCGATCTTGGGCGCGTCGCTGGCGGTGGCGCGCGCGGCGGCGGAAAGCGTCGGGCTGCCGCTGTACCGCTATTTGGGCGGGACGTTCGCGCACGTGTTGCCTGTGCCGATGATGAACATCCTCAACGGGGGCAAGCACGCCGCCGACAGCACCGATTTTCAAGAGTTCCTGATCATGCCGGTAGGTGCGGAAACGTTTCGTGAGGCGCTGCGCTGGGGTTCGGAGATTTACCACAGCCTCAAGAAGGTGCTTGCGGGCAAAGGATATCGTACCACCGTCGGCGACGAGGGCGGCTTTGCGCCCAGCCTGCCCAGCAACGAGGCCGCCGTCGAGGTGATTCTGGAAGCGATTCAGCAGGCCGGTTACACCCCGGGCGAGCAGGTCTACTTGGCGTTGGACCCCGCCGCCAGCGAAATTTACCACGACGGTAAATACGTGCTGAAGAAGGAAGGCCGCGAGCTGAGCGGTGAGGAAATGGTCGAGTTTTGGGCCAACTGGCTGGAAAAGTACCCGATCATCTCGCTGGAAGATGGCCTCGACGAAAACGATTGGGATACGTGGGTGCTGCTGCGGGAGCGCGTCGGCGACCGCGTGCAGATCGTGGGCGACGACTTGCTCGTGACCAACGTAGAGCGCGTCCAACGCGGTATCGAGATGGGCACGTGCAACTCGCTGCTGTGCAAAGTGAACCAAATCGGCACACTGACCGAGGCGATGGCCGCCAGCCGCTTGAGCCAGGCGCACAATTGGACGGTCGTTGTCAGCCACCGCTCCGGCGAAACAGAAGACGCCTTCATCTCCGATCTGGTGGTGGCGCTCAACGCGGGCCAGATCAAGACGGGCGCGCCTGCGCGCTCCGACCGTATCGCCAAATATAACCAACTGCTGCGGATCGAAGATGAACTCGGCGCGGCGGCGGTTTACGCGGGCAAGGCCGCGTTCCCGAACATTCGGCGCGCACTCTGAGCGCAGGTTGCGGGAGCTTCGCCCCCGCGCCCCCCCGCGAGCCGCGCTCTGCGCGCCGCGCGGCGCTGAGCGTCCGCCGGCAGCTCGACGTTTGCGGCGAGTGGGCCATTGGGCGCGCCGCCCGTGCGCCTTCGGCGCACCACGCGCGGCGAATGCCGCGCGTCAGCCGCGCAGAGCGCGGCTAGGCGGCGCGCCCTCCCGACGGCGGACGCTCAACAGCAGCGAACAGTCGCCGACCGTCTGCATTCCATCGCGTCCGTGCCGCGCGGAACGCGCAGCGTTCGGCGCGGCGGGGTCAAGGGGCGCAAGCGCCCCTTGCGGGGGTGCGGGGGCAGCGCCCCCGCACTAGACGTGTTCGCTGCGTGCCATCATCACGAGGAGGAGAAAGCGGCACATGAGCACACCAACCGAACACCGCAAGCGCACCAAAATCGTCGCCACCATCGGCCCCGCCTCGCAGGAAAAGGGGATGCTCCGCGCCCTGATCCATGCGGGGATGGACGTAGCGCGCATCAACTTCAGTCACGGCGACCACGAAACGCACGCCCGCAACATCCGCAACATCCGCCAGGTGGCGGAAGAAGAAGGGGCGGTTGTGGCGATTTTGGCCGACCTCCCCGGGCCAAAACTACGCATCGGCACGCTGCCCAATGAACCGCTGGAGCTGACCGAAGGCGACCGCGTCACCTTGACGTTGCGCGACAACCTCACCGAAGACGACGACCCGTTCCTGATCCCCTTCCCGCACCCCGACGTACTAGCGGATATGAACGTGGGCGAGCGGCTGTTGCTCGACGACGGACAGATCGAGTTCATCGTCCAAGAAAAACGCGGCGACGAGGTGATCTGTGAGGTGGTCAACGGCGGCGCGCTCAGCTCGCACAAGGGCGTCAGCGTGCCGGATACACGGCTGAGCCTCTCCTCGATCACCGAACAAGACCGCGAGCATTTGCGTTTTGCGCTGGCCCAGGGCGTGGACTACGTGGCGCTTTCCTTTGTGCGCAGTGGGGAGGATATGCGCGAGTTGCGCTGGCTGGTGCGGCATCTGGGCGGCGACGCCGCGCTGATCGCCAAGATCGAAAAGGCCGAGGCGCTCGCCAACTTCGAGAGCATCCTAGAGCAATCCGACGCGATCATGGTCGCGCGCGGTGACCTGGGCGTCGAAACACCCGCCGAGCGCGTGCCCGTGCACCAAAAGAACATCATCCGCCGCTGTAACCAAGTCGGCAAGCCGGTGATCACGGCCACGCAG
>JALSSH010000265.1 GCA_026984385.1 Ardenticatenia bacterium
GGACTTCATCCTGCGGCAGCTCAGCAGCGCCTCCCGCAACATCTTCCCCTTTTTGGGCGGCGTTGGCGGGGTGATCACCAACTTGGTGCTGCTGTTTTTCATCGCGGTTTTTTTCATCGCCGACCCTGTCAACTATATGGAAGGGCTGTTGACCCTTGTTCCGCGCAGCTATCGCCCGCGCGCGCTGGAAATTTTCCAGATGTTGGGGCGCATGTTGCAACGCTGGTTTGTCGGGCAATTGATCTCCATGACGCTCAGCGGCGTGATGATCGCTGCCGTGACGGGCGTGGTGTTGGGGCTGCCGAACCCGATTGCGTTGGGCGTGATCTCCGGCCTGATGGAGTTTATCCCCAACTTCGGCTCGATTATTGCGGTCATTCCGGCGGTGATCATCGCGTTGGCCGAAAAACCGATCCTTGTGCCCTTCACCATCCTGGCCTATTTGATTGTGCAGCAAATCCAAAGCAACGTGGTGATGCCGCGCATTATGAGCCGCCAAACGGCCATTCCCGCCGCCTCTGTGTTGATTGCGCAGATCATCGGGGCGGCGCTCTTCGGCTTTTTGGGCATTGTGTTGGCTTTGCCGCTGGCGATTGTGATCATGGTGTTGGTGCGCGAAGTGTACGTTTACGACGTGCTCAACGCGCGACCGGCGGAAATTCAGGTGCGCGTGCGGCAAGATGGCTCAACCTACCACCTGGTAACGGCGGAGGTGTATCGCCCCGAAGAGCTTAGCCCGGGCGAGGCGGCGCGGTTGCAAGCGGAGGGGCGCGATCTCTTTTCGACGCGGGATGGCGAGGTGGTGGAGATCATCACGCCGCCGTCGCCCGCGTTGGAGCAGGCGGTGCGGGGACAGCAAGCCGTGTGGTTGGCGCTGCTGATTTTGACGATTGCGCAGGGGCTGGCGCTGGTGCGCTCGCTAGTGAGCGGCAGCGTGCAGCGCAACGCTTGATGGGGGAGCGATGATGCCAGAAGAGGACGGACAGAAGCCATCTCGCGGACGGCGCACCTCGCGGCTTTCCGGCTTTTACAAGCGCCCGATGGCCGAGCGCGCGGCGGTGGTGGGCGAATGGGCGGGTTTGAGCGCGGAGGAAGTCGAGGCGCTGCGCGCGTTCCGCTCGCTTTCGCCTGAGCAGGCCGACCACATGATCGAAAACGTGATCGGTGCTTACACTTTGCCGCTGGGCGTGGCGACCAATTTTTTGATCAATGGGCGCGACTACCTCGTGCCGATGGCGGTGGAAGAGCCGAGCATCGTGGCGGGCGTCAGCTACGCGGCTAAGCTGGCGCGTGGCGGCGGCGGTTTTATCACCACCGCCGACGACCCGATCATGATCGGCCAAATTCAGGTCTTGGACGTAGAAAACGCTTACGTGGCCGCCGCGCGCGTCTGGGAAGCGCGCGCCGAGCTGCTGGCCGAAGCCAATACCTACGATCCGCTGTTGGTGAAGTTGGGCGGCGGCGCGCGCGATCTGGAGCTGCGCCCGTTCACCGAGACGCCGGTCGGGCCGATGTTGGTGATTCACTTGCTCTACGACGTGCGCGACGCGATGGGGGCCAACGCGATCAACACGGCGTGCGAGCGGCTCGCGCCCAAGATCGAGGCGCTGACCGGTGGGCGGGTCAACTTGCGCATCCTGAGCAATCTGGCGGATCGGCGCAAGGCGAGCGCTACGTGTGTTGTGCCTGCGGACGCGCTGGCAACGCGCGAGTTGCGCGGCGCGGACGTGGTGCGTGGGATTGTGGAGGCGGCCATTTTCGCCCAAATTGACCCTTACCGCGCGGCTACGCACAACAAGGGCGTGATGAACGGCATGGACGCGGTGGCGGTGGCGACGGGCAATGACTGGCGCGCTTTGGAGGCGGGCGCGCACGCTTGGGCGTCGCGCTACGGGCGCTACACTTCGCTGACCGAGTGGTGGGCCGACGACAACGGCGATTTGCGCGGGCGGATCGAGCTGCCGGTGGCGGTGGGCATTGTGGGCGGGGCGACGCGCTCTCACCCGACCGCTCAGCTCGCGCTGAAGATTTTGGGTGTGCAAACGGCCAGCGAGCTGGCGCAGGTGATGGCGGCGGTGGGGTTGGCGCAAAACCTGGCCGCGATCCGCGCGCTGGCGACTGAGGGCATCCAGCGCGGGCACATGAGCTTACACGCCAAGCAAATGGCGCTGGCCGCCGGCGCGAGCGGCGCGGAGGTGACGCAGATCGCGGCGCAGATGGTGGCCGAGGGGCAGATCACTACGCAGCGCGCCGAGGAGCTTTTGCGCGAGTTGCGGGGCGAGGCGTAGCGTTAGAGGTGAGGGCGCTGTTCCCACACCTTGCAAGGAGCTGGCGCTCCTTGCCGCCGCGCGGATGTGCTATACTGCACGTGTCGAACGGCACACGCGAGGAGTTGCCCCATGAGCTACGCCCTGGAAGCCCACGAACGCGCCGAATTGCAGCGCTTGGCCGACGAGAAGTCGGCGGAGCGCGCACGTCATGCGCGGGTGATCTTGCTCAGCGCGGAGGGCCGCTCTGCGACTGAGATCGCTCAAGTGGTCGGCTTAAGCACGCGCCAAGTTTACTATTGGCGGCGCAAGTGGCGCGAGCGGCGTTTGGCGATCTTCGCGTCGAGTTCGTCCTCTGCGCCGCAGCCCGCCGAACCCGATCCGCGCGGAGTGCAAGCGCCGCGTTTGGCGCTGACTTTAGCGCCAACCCCGGGCCTCCTTCCCGACGATCCGATGTCTGAGGCGGGGCGCAAAGTGCTCCTTTTTCACTTCGAGCGCATGTTGGCGCGCGAGCCGGAAGCGCGGCGCGGCGAGGATATCGAAGCGCTGCAC
>JALSSH010000266.1 GCA_026984385.1 Ardenticatenia bacterium
CCCGGGTAAGCCGTCGTTTTCCGCGTTGATAAGACGGCAGGCGTTCGGCATACCGCCCGCGTGCACGCGCTGCGCCACGTCGCGCGCGGCAACCGCACGCTCCAGCCGCCGCCGCCAAAACTCGCGCGAAGGCGGCTCGCCCTCATCCCAACTGAGCAAACGCACACGGATCGCCGAGCGGCTGTTCCAATAGCCCCAAGCCAGGAACTGCCCGTCGGGAGCGCGCACGGCGACCGTTTCCCCGTCCGCCAGCTCGCCTTGCACGCGCGCGACCGCGCCGGAATAAACCCAGGGATGCCGCCGCAGCACCGCCTTGAGGCGGTCGGGGCGCAGATAAACGCTCGGAGTGTTGCGCGTCATGGGTTCGGCCCTTCTTCAATCAGCGCCAACAAGCCCGCCTCGTCCAGCGTGGGCACGCCAAGCGCCTGCGCTTTGGCAAGTTTGCTACCCGGGTTCTCCCCCACGACCAGATAGGAGGTTTTGCGGCTGACGCTGCCGCTCACCTTGCCGCCGTGCGTCTCGATCAGGGCTTTGGCCTCGTTGCGCTTCAAGTGCGGCAGCGTGCCGGTGAGCACAAAGGTTAGACCGGCCAACGTCGGCGGTGTGGTGTCGGGGGCGGTGGGTTCGTCGGCCAAACGCACGCCCGCCGCGCGGAATTTTTCGATCAGGCGACGGTTGCGCGGGTCGGCGAACCACTCCACGACGGCGCGCGCGGTGTGCGGCCCAATGCCTTCCAGAGCCTCCAGCTCCTCTTGGGTGGCGGCAGCCAGCGCATCTATGCTGTGGAAATGGTGCGCCAACAGCTCGGCGACCGTGCTCCCCACCCCGCGAATGCCCAACGCCGCGATCAAACGTGCCAGCGGACGCTCCTTGGCCGCTTGGATGCTCGCCAGCAGGTTTTGCACCTTCTTTTCCGCAAAACCTTCCAACGGCAACAAATCCTCAGCCTTAAGCGTGAAGAGATCGGCCTCGTCTTGGATCAGCCCCGCTTCCAACAATTGGCGCACGCCGCGCTCGCCCAAGCCTTCGATATCCATCGCGGCACGAGAGACGAAATACTCGATATTGCGCGCGATGCGTTCCGGACAGGCGGGGTTAGTGCAATAGTAAGCCACCTCGCCCTCGTCGCGCGCCACCGCCGCGCCACAAGCCGGACACTGCTTCGGCGGCTCGATGGGGCGCTCCGCGCCGGTGCGTGCGGCCACCACCGGCCCGACCACATACGGGATCACCTCGCCGGAGCGCTTGACGATCACCGTGTCGCCGAGGCGAATATCTTTTTGGGCGATCAAGTCGTAGTTGTGCAAACTGGCCTGCTTCACCGTGACGCCGGAAAGGAAAACCGGCTCTAACACAGCGGTCGGCGTCAAAACACCGGTGCGCCCCACCTGCGGGATCACGTCCAAGAGCTTGGTCGTCGCCTCTGCAGCGGGGAACTTGTAGGCGATAGCGCCGCGCGGGTCTTTGCCCACCACGCCCAAATCGTGCGCTGTCGCCAGATCGTTGACCTTGACCACCAGCCCGTCCACTTCATAGGGCAGCGCGTCACGGCGCGGCGCAAACTCTTCGATGTAGGCGATCACCTCGTCGAGCGTTTCCAGATGACGGATCACGTCTTTGGCGATCCGAAAGCCGAACGCGCCCAAATATTGCAGCGTTTCCCACTGTGTAGCGGGCACGTCGCCGCCCTCGGCGTGCAAAATGGCGTAGCAATACGCGGTCAGCGGACGGGACGCCGTGACGCGCGGGTCTTTTTGCTTGAGTGCGCCGGCGGCGGCGTTGCGCGCGTTGACAAAAGGCGTCAGCCCTTCGGCCACGCGCTGAGCGTTGAGCGCGGCGAAGTCGTCTTTGAGCATCAGCACCTCGCCGCGCACCACCAGCACGCGCGGCACGTCCGGTCCGCCCGTCATCACCGGTACGCGCAAGGGGATCGCGCGCACGGTGCGCACGTTGGGCGTCACGTCGTCGCCGACTTCGCCGTCGCCGCGCGTGGCGGCACGGGCCAGCACGCCGTCTTCATAGGTCAGCACAACGGTTAGCCCGTCGAATTTCGGCTCGACCACGTAGTCCAGCGTTGCGCCCTCCGGCAACAGCTTTCCGATCCGCTCCCGCCAGGCGCGCAGCTCGGCCACGCTGTAGGCGTTGCTCAAGCTGAGCACCGGCGCGACATGGCGCACTTTGGGCATGTCGGACTGTAGATCGCTGCCCACGCGCTGGGTCGGCGAGTCCGGCGTCACAAGCGCGGGGTATTCGGCTTCCAATTGCTGCAATTCGCGGAAAAGCGCGTCATATTCTGCGTCGGTGATCGTCGGCGCGTTGAGCACGTAATAGCGGTAACTGTGCTCCCGCAACAAGCGGCGCAGCTCTGCGGCGCGCGCGGCCACTTGCGGCGGGACGTTTTGCGCGGTCAATCTCCCCTCCCCTATTGGATCGCCATGAGGTAATTTCGTACCGCCCAACCGTAGCGGTTGGAGTCATTCGGCGCTTCCAAGCGCCACCACTCGAAGCCGTCCACCTGTTGCGGCCCTTCTGTCACAGTGAAGATTTCGCCTTCTAGCGCCTGGAAACGCACCTGAGCGTCCAAGCCGGGCGCGGTGCGAATATTTAGCCCGCTGGTGTCCACCCCCACCACCTGCACCGTCACGCCCACCGCAAAGTTGCCGGGCGGCAGAGTGGGGCTGGGCGCCGGTGTAGGGAGCGGAATGGTCGCGGTAGCCTGCAATTGCGGGATGGGGGTAGGCCAGGCCGCCCCGGGCGGCGCGGCAGCTTGCCCTTCAGCGTTGCCGAAATCCTGGCTCAACGTGGGTTGAGCGGTCACA
>JALSSH010000267.1 GCA_026984385.1 Ardenticatenia bacterium
GAGATCACCTGCGCCGCGCGCTTCACGATCTGGCAGACGCCGCCGAGAACGCTACGGACGCTCCCTCAGACCCAGACACTGCAACCTCACCAGGAGAAGACCATGACCAAACGCAATAGCCAGCCCCCCAAAAAACCCCAGCTCAAACTGGGCGGCGTGAGCGGCATTTTAATCATCTTGGCCCTGCTATTTGCCCAATTTGTGTTGGGAATCGACGTGCTGAATTTGGTGGAAGAGGACACCACGACCAACAACAGCGGCTCGGCGCCAAGCATTCCGGACACCGTCGATACCAGCTCGCTGGCTGACTTGCGCCCCATCCCAGGGGGATATGATGGCGGCTGGTTTCAACTTTACTTCACTCAGCCAATCAACTCAACGGATGAGGCCGACTTCCAGGGCGCCCCGATTGAAGAGGCGTTGGTGCGGCTCATTGATGGCGCGCAACAAAGCATTGACGCGGCCATCTTTGAGCTGAACTCCGAGCCGGTGACCCAAGCGCTTATCCGCGCCCACCAGCGAGGCGTGCGGGTGCGTGTGGTCACGGATAACAAGCACGGCCTCGACGACCCGGAAACCACGCTCACCGAACTGCAAGATGCGGGCATCCCCGTTGTGGCGGATACCAGCCGCCGAAATTTGATGCACGACAAATTTTTCGTGGTGGATGGGACGTATGTTTGGACCGGCTCGACCAACATCACCCACAACGGCATGTACAACAATAACAACAACTCGATCCTGATCCGCTCCAGCCGTTTGGCGCAAAATTATGAGGCGGAGTTTGAGGAGATGTTCGCGGGGCAATTCGGCGCTTCCTCGCCGAATATTGTGCCTAACCCCGTTGTGACGGTGGAAGGCACAGCCATTGAGACGATCTTCGAGGCTGAGGGCGACGCGGGCACCCGCTTGGCACAACTGATCCAAGACGCGCATACGGTGCGTTTTATGGCCTTTTCGTTCACCGACAGCTTGGACTATGTAGACGAGAATGGACAGAGCCGCTCGGTGATGGAGCTGTTGCGCGACCGCGCGGTGGCGGGCGAGCTGGACGTGCGCGGCATTGTGGAAGCCTCCAGCCGTTCGTTTATCGCGCCGCTTTATTGCGCCGGTGTGGACGTGCGACAAGACGGCAATCCGGATATCTTGCATCACAAGGTCTTCATCTTCGACGGCGAGATCGTGGCGCTGGGTTCATTCAATTTTTCCAACAGTGCGGCCAGCAAAAACGACGAAAACATGCTCATCATCCACAGTCGCGCCATCGCGCAAGCCTATTTAGAGGAATTTAACCGACGCTGGGCCGAATCCGAGCCGATACCAGCGGACGATCTCGGCTGTTGATACCGTTGCGGGGACGCTGTGAGCACATACCCGACACCGACCCCGACCGAAATATTGCACAGTTTGGCGCTCTTGCGCAGCGCCGACCCTTCCGCGCGCTTACGGGGGATCAAGACGCTGCGTAAAGTGCGGGGCGATCCGCGTGTGCGGCAAGTTTTTGAGCATTTGTACCAGCAAGACCCGGCGCCTGCCGTGCGTCAAGCGGCATGGCAGGCGCTGCAAGAAAGCACGCCGACCGTCCCCGCACCTAAACCGCACGAGAGCACCGCTGCATCGCCAGCGCGTGCCCCTGAGCTTTCGGCGAGTAACCCTATGAACCCAACCTCTTCCCCTAAAAAAGCCCAGCCCCAGGACCGCGCCCGTGTAAACCAGCGTCGGGCCGCGCCACCCCCCGACGATGGCCCGTTCTTGCTCGACCCGGCCAATCGCAAGCTGATCGCCGAAGAACGCCAGCGCATCGCCGCGCAGAAAAAGCGCGGGCGTAGCACCTTTTTGTTGGCCGCCATCGTGTTTTTGGTGATGGGCGTGTTATGGGCGTTGGCGCTGCCGCAAATCCGCGATTGGTATCGCCTGGACCGTCACAGTGCCCAAGCCGAAGGCACAATCACCGCGCTGGAAGCACGCGACGGACACTACACGCTCCACTACACGTTCAGCGTGCGCCAAAGCGAAGCCGAGACCGTCCACGAAAGCCAACAAGAGATCAACGAGGCGGACTACCGCCGATTGCGTGTCGGGGAGACGGTGCGGGTCACGTTTTGGTTGGAAGACCCCAATCTTTCTCGAACCGAGCTTGACGATCCCTCGTTGGGAATGCGCGACCGTTTGATCTTCGCAGCGGCGGCGTTGGCGGTGTTGGCGCTGATGTTCCTCAGCTTGGGCATGGTGCAGCGCCAAGCGTGGCTGCGGCGTCGGCGGCGTATTTTGCCCGGGCAAATCGTGGCGTGTGAGGGACAGGTGGACGCGGACGGGGATTACAAGATCAAGATTCGCTACCGTTTCCGCACCCCGCGCGGCCAGATCATCACCGCCCAAACCCGCCAAATCCGCAACGACCTGCGCCGCAAACCGCTACCGCGTGCGGGGACAGCCGTAGCCGTTTACTATCGCAACGCACACGCCTATCGGCTGCTGTAGTCAGCCGCCGAGAATGCGCGTCATGGTGGGCGCGTCAATGTTGCCGCCGCTCAGGATCACGCCGACGCGCCCGCGCAAGCTCACCGCGCCGCTGAGCAAAGCCGCCACGCCCAGCGCGCCGGACGGCTCGACCACCAACTTGAGCCGATAGAACAAAAAGCGCACCGCCTCAACGATGGCCTCTTCGCTCACCGTTTGCATATCGTCCACATAGCGCAACACCAGGGGAAAAGTCACCTTGCCCAACGAGGGCGTGCGCGTGCCGTCCGCGATGGTGGGCGGGTTGTGCACGCGGTGGAGCGTGCCGCTGCGGAAAGAGCGCGTCGCGTCATCGG
>JALSSH010000268.1 GCA_026984385.1 Ardenticatenia bacterium
AGGCTGGGCCAGTCCACGCCGCGCAGTGCGGGCAGAGAAGCTGCGCCCAGCAGCAACACCAGAATCGCCAAACCGTAAACAGAGATACGCCGCGCCATCATGCCCCTAGTGTAGTGTGAACGGGTCAGAAAATGCAAATTTTGCGGCGGACGGAGGATCGCTCCTCGGGCCTCACGGCGCTGAGCGCCCGCCGGCAGCCTGACGTTTGCGGCGGTTGCGCGCTGGGCGCGCCGCCTGGCCGCGCGCAGCGCGGCTGACGCGCGGCGTTCGCCGCGCGTAGTGCGCCGAAAGGCGCACGGGCGGCGCGCCCCCGACGGCGGGCGTTCGGTAGCGGCGGCAAGGTCGCCGACCGTCCATGCCCCGTGCCTAGCGCGCCCGCTGCGCCAGCGTAAAGATGCCCGCGCCGAGCAGCGCCATCAGCGCGCCGAAAAAGAAGGGCGCAGACGGGCCGAAACCCGCCCAGCCGAACGCGCCTTGCCAGAGCACGCCCGCGATCACGCTGGCGGGCAGTGCCATCACGCCGACGGCGGCGTTGTAAAGCCCGTAGGCTGTGCCGCGTTGCTCGGGGTGCACCAGGTCGGCGACCAGCGCTTTGGCCGTGCCCTCGGTCAAGCCGTAGTACACGCCGTAAATGGCGTATCCCGCCCAGATTTGCCAGGCGCTGCTGGCCGCAGCAAAGCCCAGATAGAGCGCGCCGTACATCAGCCAGCCGCCCACGATCATTTTGGAGCGATTGACGCGGTCGGAAAGCGCACCCGCAGGCCCCGAAGCCAGCGCATAAACCACGTTGAAGGTGAGCAGCATCCCTAGCACGCCTACCACGCTCAAACCGCGCTCCTGCCCACGCAGAATGAGGAAGGCGTCCGCCGAGTTACCCAGTGTAAAGACAATCACCGCCAGCAAAAACCAGCGAAAGCGCGGCGTGAAGCCGTGCAACGAAAGACGCGGCGGCTCGTGACGCGGCTCGGCTGGGATGTCTCGCGCGCCCAACGCCAGCACCAACACGGCCAGCGCCGCCGGTATGATGCTCACCAGCACGACGGCTTGGAACGTCTCGCGGCGCAGTTGCAAGTCGCCCGCTTGGGTGGCGAGCACCACGCCGAGCGCGATCAGCACACCCAGCGCCGCGCCTGCCGTATCTCCGGCGCGGTGTAGCCCGAAAGCGACCCCGCGCTGTTGCGGGGCGATGGTGTCCGCGATCAGCGCGTCGCGCGGCGCGGTGCGGATACCCTTACCGACGCGGTCGGCAAAGCGCACGGCCAGCACGCCGCCCCAGCTATTGACCACGTAGAGGAACGGTTTGGCGACGGTGGAAAGCCCGTAGCCGAGCACGGCCAGCCACTTGCGTTGCCCTAGACGGTCCGAAAGCCAGCCGGAAAAGAGCTTGAGCAAGCTGGCGGTGGTTTCCGCCACGCCTTCGATCACGCCGATGATGTTGGTTTTGACGCCCAGGATGTTGGAGAGGAACAGCGGCAACAGGTTGACGATCATCTCGCTGGAAACGTCGGTGAGAAAACTGGTCAGTGTGACGACCCAGACGTTGCGCGGCAGATCGCGCCAGGTGGTTTTGGCGGGTTCGGAAGGTGTGTTCATAGCGGATTTGCCAGGATAAAGCGGATGCGATCTTCTTCGTCGTAGCTGGTGTGCGCGAAAAAAGGCGGCGCGTCCGCCGGTGCGTCCAACGCCAGCGGCAACAGCATCGGCAAGTCGTCTACCAGCGGCAACTCGTCTACGCGCTCGCGGGCGACCCATTCGAGCGTGCCCTCCACGCTGTCGGTAAACTCCCGCGAGTTTGCTTGCGCGCTGAAGACAAAAACCAAAATGCCGATCTGCGGATCGCCCGCGTCCACGTGGATCACGCCACGCAGCCGCACATCGTGCACATCCAGGCCGGTTTCTTCTTGCACCTCGCGGACTACGCCGCTGAGTGGGTCTTCGTCGCGTTCGATATGCCCGCCCACGCCGTTGTAGCGGTTGGGGAAAATGCGTTGGTGCGGGCTGCGTTTGAGCAGCAGCACGTCGTCCCCGTGCGTGATAAAGCACAAGGTGCGCGGGATGCTCAGCCAACGTCCCGCCGTTTCTGTGACTCCCTGATCTTTGATGCCCATCGGTTGCCCCTTTGTGAAGTGCGCGAGGGATTATACCGCGTTTGCACCCCAAAAGTTGGAGTTGTGTGGGGTTTCGTTCTTGTTGTATGCTTAGACCGACCGAAGTTTGCAAGGAGGAAAACCATAGATGGACGACCTATACGCGAAAATCACCGCGCGGCGCGGCTCGTTGGAGCGGCTGATGGAGAAAATCCCCGGCTTTCGCGGCTATATGGAGATGAGCGCTCGCCGCCAAGCCGACCGCCTGATCCGCGAGCACGTCGCCGCCCAGCTCAAGCAACAACTCAACCGCCTGGCGCAGATCGAGAAGATGCTTTTGGATACGGGCGGGCTGCGCTATATGAGCCAGACGCGCAGCGCCAAGACCAAGTTCCAAACCTTCATTGACCGCATCGCCACCGACCGCCCGGGCTATTCCGGCTTCTTTGACGCGAACAAGATCACCGCAGACGATCTGCAAGTGATCTACGCTTTTGACGAGGCGTTGTTGGACTATGTGGAGCAGTTCAAAGAGCGCTTGGACGCGCTGCAGGAAGCCGCTCAGAATGGCGAGGGCGTGGAAGGCGCGATCCAGGCGCTGGACGCGCTGGGGATGGAGGCAAACGCGGCCTACGATCTGCGCGAAAATATCCTCAAGGGCATTGCATAGCGACAGCGGCAAAGCGCGCTGTTAGAGACTGAAGGAGAAAAAGACTGATGCCACG
>JALSSH010000269.1 GCA_026984385.1 Ardenticatenia bacterium
ATTGCCCGATCAGCGGCTCGCCGATCCCCAAGATCAATTTCAGGACTTCGGTCGCTTGCAATGTGCCGATGGTGCCGGGCAGCACGCCAAAAACGCCCGCCTCGGCACAGCTCGGCACCAGGTGCGGCGGCGGTGGTGTGGGCAACAAACAGCGATAGCACGGCCCGCGTGTGGCGTCAAAGACGCTCACCTGCCCTTCAAAGCGAAAGATGCTCCCGTAAACCAAAGGCTTGCCGAGCATCACTGCTGCGTCGTTGAGCAAATAGCGCGTGGGAAAGTTGTCCGTACCGTCCACGATCACGTCATAACGCGCCAGGATATCGAGCGCGTTTTGGCTGGTGAGCGGCGTAGCGTGGGTTTCGACGCGGATATGCGGGTTTAGGTCGTGTAAACGCGCGGCGGCAGATTCCACCTTCGGCACGCCGACCGTGCTTTCTCCGTGCACGATCTGACGCTGGAGATTGGTGGCGTCCACCACGTCGTAGTCCACCAAGCCGAGCCGCCCGACCCCTGCCGCAGCCAGATACATTGCAATCGGGCTGCCCAGCCCGCCCGTGCCGACCACAACCACGTTGGCCGCTTTGAGCTTTTGTTGGCCTTCCACGCCCACTTGCGGCAAGATGATGTGGCGGGCATAGCGCGTTTTTTCCGCTGCGGAAAGCGGTGGGAGCGCAGACGCTCGGCGGGGCGGTGTGTGTGCGGACGTTGTCATCGTAACCTCCTGGCAGCGGTGAGTTTTTCCACAAGTGTAGCCCAAGCGCGCGGCGCGTCCAGAAGTGCCCGAAAAAATTTGGCGGCTTGCACTTTTGGGATGGGGAGCGCTTGCCGTATAATCGTAAACGTCACGTGCGCACTTATCCTATTTTGAATTACCGAACGGTGGAAACAATGTCAAACGATGCCGCGATTCACGTCTTGGCTGCCGTACCCATTCCGTCTATGATGGAATTCCGCGAGAACCTTTCCAAAGACCCCCAATTCCAGGTCACCGTTGTAACGACCGAGGCCGAGGCCCGTCAGACTTTGGCGGACTCTCAGCGCCACATGGACGTTTTCGTGATCGATAACGCGCTGGGAGGCGTCTTCGAGCTGGTCAAAGAGCTACGCCATACCTACCCGCGTTTGCTGATTGTGTTGGTTGACCGCGAAGCCGACTTCGGAATGCCCGGCTATGCGGACGAAGTCTCGGTGACGCCCTTTGAAGGCGACGACCTGCTCAAACGTATCAAGCGCTTGACCGAAGAACGCCGCCTGGAAACGTTGCGCGCGGACGCGCTGCCACCGGTGCGCCAGTTTGCCAAGTCGCTACGTCGCGCCGCGCCCGGGCAATCCAAAGCGCAAGCCGCCGTCGAAGCAATCGCCGAGCTGGGTTATGACTATGTGGCGTTTTATAAGGTGGTGTTGGTCAGCCCGCCGGAGCTGCACTTGCAGGCCCAAGTCGGGCCGTCGGCCATCCTTTCGATTGCTCCCCAAGAGCAAGACTACGCCCAATCGCTGGTCGGCTGGGTGGCACAAAACGGCCAGAGCCGCATTGTGGGGCCGGACGACACGCCCAATCATCCTTTTGTGCGCCAACAGCGCTTCCAATCCGGCGTGTGTGTGCCGGTAGGCACGACGATGCGCTTTGGGGTGATTTTCGCTTGTCGTCAGCAGCCCAACGCCATCACCCAGCCCAACGTGTTAATGTTGGAGCTGGTCAGCGCACAGCTCGCCAGCGCGCTCGCCAAAGAAGCACGTTCTTGAGCGCGATGGAAGACGCAGCGGTCAACACGCCCACATTTTCGCCCCTGCCCGTCTACTCTCGCCGCACACGCTGGGCAATTACGGCGCTGGCAGGAGCTATCTTTGTGCTCTGGTGGTGGGGCACGCCCGACGGCCTGCTCGCCAAAACGGACGCCATTGGTTATGCCGTGTGCCACCGCATCCCTGCGCGCAGCTTTTTTGCTTACGGGCGGCAATTGCCCCTTTGCGCCCGGTGTACGGGGATGTATGTGGGCGTGCTCAGCGGCTTGGCGATGTTCATCATGCGCGGACGGGCGCGGGCCTCCCGCTTGCCGCCGACGCCCATACTGGCCGCGTTGGTGCTGCTGGGCGCAACGTATGCCGCCGACGGTCTGAATAGCTACTTGAGCCTGTTTGACTTCTACACGCCGCTCTATCCCCCGCACAACACGTTGCGCTTGCTCACCGGCACGCTCTTCGGGCTGGGGATGATCGCGGTGGTGTGGCCGGTTTTCAACGCGCTGGCCTGGTCTGCGCCTGCCCCTTATGCCCCGATCCGTTCGGCGCGAGAGCTGGGCGCGCTTTACACACTGGCCGCGCTGGTGGATGTGCTCATTTTGGCGCAATGGGACGCCGTATTGCGGGGGGTGGGCATCCTGACCGCCGGAGGCGTGGTGTTGATGTTTACCCTGATCGGCACGGTGCTTTTTCTGGCGTTCACGCGCCGTGAAAACGCGCTGCACACCTGGCGCGACCTGCTGATCCCCGTGTTGGCCGGATTGGCTTTTGCTTTTGCCGTAATCGGGAGCATTGATTTTCTGCGCTATCAGCTCACCGGCACTTGGGGCGGTTTTCCGTTGGGTTAGGGCCGGGCCGCGTCACCCTCGTATATCTGCACCACGACCGCCAGCGTTTGGAGCGCAGCGCTGGCTGATGTGGGGAAGTCGGTAACCTCCAGGTCAAAAAACATCCCACCTAAGGGCAACAACTCTTCTGACGTGACCCACTGATAGACGCTCAGCTTGACGCGCACGGTTTGGGCACGCCGTGCCTGCACCCGAAAGCTCACCGGACCGACCGTCCCTT
>JALSSH010000270.1 GCA_026984385.1 Ardenticatenia bacterium
AGCTCGGCCTTGCTCTGCCGCGCGCAGCGCGTGGCAGGGCAGAGCGCAGGGGAGGGCCGCCGCATATTTCAACGCAAACGCAACGCCGGCCCTTCGACAAATGCCCCGTAGCGGCGAAAGCCCAATTTTTCGTACACGCGCAGCGCGGGCGCGTTTTCGCGGCGCACGTTCAGCACAACCCAGCGCATCCCTTCGCGCAGCGCTTGGCGCACCACCGCCGCCGTGCATAGGGTGGCGTAGCCGCGTCCGCGCGCGTCCGGACGGGTGAAAACGTTGCCGATGGCCGCCACGCCCTCGCCACGCGCCCACACGTGCGTACCGGCCACCGCCAGCAGCTCCTCGCCGCGCCACACGCCGAAAAACGCGCCGCGCGCGATCTGGCTGGGCGTGAAAGCGACGATCTCCTCGCCCGGGTCGGCGGCTTGGCGGAAAAGCGCGGCGAGTGCCTCCACGTGCTGCGGCCCCAGCCGTTGCACGCCGTCCAGCGGAGGCGGCGCGAAGGCCTGCGGCTCAAGCAGCATCCGCCATTCATAATGGGGATGGTGCAAACGGTAAAAGGCGCGGAAATCGGCTTCGTATTCCGGCAACAACAGCGCGTAAACTTCCGCAGGCAGAGCGAGCGCCTCCAGCGTAGCGCGGAAACCTTCCGCCGCGCCGAACGCGGTCAGCACCGGCGGGGTCAGTCCGCGATAGAGCAGCGTCACGGTGACCAGCTCGCCACCTTGCAGCGCGCCCCAAAACGCGCTTTCCGGCCAGAGCGCGGGGTCGAGGTCGCCGAGGGCATAGGCGCTCAGCGGCGGATCGCGGCGCAGAAAAGCGCGGATCGGTGCGGGATCGTGCAGCGGCAGCAGCTCGTAAGGGGGCATCAGCGCAGCCAAGCGTCCAACGCGCCTTGATCGTCAAACGCCGTGCGGAAGCGAGCGACGAACTCCGGCAAGGTGTAGTGGTGATTTTGCGTGCCGTGTTGTTCCAGTACATACGCCGCCGCCAATGCGCCGATACGCCCGCTCAGCGGCCAGCCGAACCCGCAGGCCATGCCCTTGATCAACCCGGCGCGGAAAGCGTCGCCCACGCCGGTTGGGTCGAGCACCTTTTGCACCGGAAAGGCGGGGATATGGTGCGTTTCGTCGCCCTCGTAGATATCCGCGCCTTCCCCGCCGCGCGTGACGATCAGCACACGCCCCGCCTCGACGATGTCCGTCTGAGAAAAGCCGGTCTTGTTGGCGATCATATCCCACTCATACTCGTTGACGATCAGCAGATCGCAGCGTTCCACGCCGTAGCGCAGATCGTCCGCGTCCAGCCAAATCACCTGTTGGCTGGGGTCAAAAAAGTGACGCACGCCGCGCACGCGGCACTCTTCGGCCAGCTCCAGCATCGCTTTGGGATCGTTGGGGGAGTTGAGCACCAAGTCGGGCAGCTCGGCGACGGCGTCCACCAAGCGATAGCCCTTGGCGTGAGACATCGCGCCGGCGTAAAACGAGCCGATCTGGTTATTGTCCACGTCCGTATTGCAGAAAAACGAGGCGGTGTACTCATCCGGTATGACGCGCACGGCGGAGGTATCCACGCCGTGACGTTCCAGCCAAGCGCGATACTCGGCGAAGTCTTTGCCTGCCGTGCCCATCAAGATCGGGCGCTCGCCCAGCAGCGCCAAGTTAAAAGCGATGTTCGCGCCTGAGCCGCCCTTTTCGTGCCGCAGCTCTTCCACCAAAAAGCTCAAGCTCACATGGTCCAGCGCCTGGTCAATGAAATGGTCACGGAAGCGCCCGGGAAAGCGCATCAGATAGTCAAAGGCAATCGAGCCACTGACAACAACGTTCATGCTGCCCTCATTTTCTTTAGTCTCAAGTGTGCAAAAACACGCAGGAGTATAAATCAGCGCTTCCCAGGGTGCAAAAGCGTTGCACAAAGCGCGCGCTCACGCTACCTTAAGCGTAAAGACGGCAACACAAGGAGCAAGACGCAATGGCCTCAGGGCAAAAGCCACCGAATGGGCGCGGACCGCAAGGCCCATCCCCCATCATCCCGGGGCGACCGGGCCGCCCCAGCTTTTCGCTGGACGCGCTGCGCGAGCTGGTCGAACGGCAGTTCAGCGAAGA
This sequence comes from Ardenticatenia bacterium, assembly GCA_026984385.1. Classification (GTDB taxonomy): domain Bacteria; phylum Chloroflexota; class Anaerolineae; order Aggregatilineales; family Aggregatilineaceae; genus JALSSH01. The sequence goes on from JALSSH010000270.1 coordinate 2,103, forward strand.
AACGGCCAACCGCGCCGATATTCTGTTGGAGCTGGATAGCGAGCCAAAACGCCGCGCGCTGATCGCCGAGATCGCGGATTACGTGTTGGCGGTCGAGGCGATCACGCTTTCGCCCGCCGACCGCCGCTATATCATCCAAGAGGCGTATCGCAATTTGTTCACGTTCGGGCCGCTTGAGCCGCTGTTGCAAGACGAGCGCGTCACCGAGATCGTGGTGGACGGGCCGCGTCAGGTGCGCGCGCGTTGGGGGCTGGGGAAATTGCAGCCCGTTGAGATCGCCTTCCAAGACACCTATCACCTGGAGGGCGTGCTCCAACGCGCGCTTTCCACCGTTGGGGCGGCGTTGCGCCCCGATAGCCCGTTCCTGGAAGTCGGCGTGGAGCTGTTGGAGCGCGCCACGCGGATCAGCGTTGCCACCCCGCCGATCAGCACGCAATATATGCTGGAGATACGCTTGCACCCACGCCAGGGGCTGACGCTGGAAGCGTTGATCGAGCGCAGCGCACTTTCCGAGCGTGTGGTCGAGCTGTTACGCGCCATTCTGAGCGGGGGCCACGGGCTGCTGATCGTCGGGGAAGCGGGCACGGGCAAAACCACGCTCGCCGCCGCGCTGAGCCATGCCTTGCCCGCCGACGCGCCCACGCTGGCCGTGCAACGCGCCGCCGAAATGGCGTTGCCCGCGCATATACAGTCGCGTTTGCCT
>JALSSH010000271.1 GCA_026984385.1 Ardenticatenia bacterium
CTCCAGCTTGTTTTACGTGCGTTGGTGGCGCAAGGCCACGCGCGCCAACCGTTTGGGCTATGTGGCGGCTTCAACAGCGCTGCTCTACACGCATTACCTGGGGGCCTATGTGCTGTTGGCCCAGGCGTTGCATATGGCGCTCAGCGTGCGCCCTGGGCGGCGATTGGCTCAAGGTCTATGCTTGTTGGGTGCGGTGGGCTTAGCGTTCGCGCCCTGGATGCCGGTGGTCTGGGCACAAAACAGCGTGCGCTGGGGAAACCCGCTTTACTATCAAAACGCGCTGCCCAACACGCCGGAAACCTACCGCGCGGTGCGTACAGCGCTCCTGGGCCAATATTACGCGCTCTTTGCGCTGCTGGCGTTGCTGGGGACGGTCTACGTGCGCTATCGGCGTAGCAATGAGACGTTGCGCGCCTATGTAAGCTGGCGCCCGCGTTGGCCGGTAGGCTATGTGTTGTTATGGGGTGTTCTGGCCGTTGGCGTGACTTTTGCGCTCAACGCCCGCCGCCCGATCCTGACCGTGCGCAATTTCATCGTGGTGGTGCCCGCGTTGGCGCTATGGGTGGGGCACGGGCTGGCGAATTTGGAACGCACCGCGCGCGCTTTTACCGTCGCGCTGATTGTGGTGCTCGGGCTGACCACCACCGACGCCCGTCGCGTCTATCCGGATTGGCGTGCCGTGACGCGCAACGTGGCAAGCTATCATCTGGCAGACGAGCCGGTGCTGATGGACGTTTGGGTCGGAGATTTCCCTGTGCGCTACTACATCGATCAACAGATCGGGCCACAAACGCCGCGCGTTTCATTGCGCGAATGGCGCGCAACGTACCGCGATCAGTTCCTCCCCCACCTGAAGGCCTACTTGGCACAGCAAAACGCTTTTTGGCTGGTCTATTGGGGCGACGCGCCGATGGACGAGTACGGCGCGCTGATTGCTGAAGCGGGCTTTGAACGTAGCGCTACCCTGCGCGTCGATCATCTCGGCACGCCGCTTTACAGCTATCGCTACGACCGCCACCCGAAGCAAGCGTTGGCGCGTTTCGGCGATCTTTTCACGCTTTGGCGCTACGCGGCGCCCTCGTCGGCCACACCAGGGGAAACGTTGCGCGTAGCGCTCTGGTGGTCAGCGGACAAAACGCCCCCGCTAGATTACAGCGTCTCGGTTTTTGTGCTGGGGGCAGAGGGCCGCCTGGTTGCACAACACGACGGCGTGCCTCTAGAGGGCCACGCTCCGACCGGTGCTTGGCCGCCGAACGCGCTCCGTTTTGACTTGCACCGCGTGCCGCTGCCGACCCATCTTCCCCCCGGGGACTATAACTTAGGCGTGAAGCTCTACTGGTACGGGGACGGGCAACCGTTGCCCGTGCAAATGGGCGAGACCGCTCCCGCTGACTATTTGCTGCTGGGCACGTTGCAAATTTCCCCGTAGCTCATCATAAAAAAAGGACCGCCCGCGCGGTCCTTAGCATCTGAGTTGGACAAAAAATGGGGAAGAGATGCTCTAGGGTAAGCGGGATTTGGGCCGGGAGCATGTCCAACTCAAGTGTTGAGACCATCATAACAAGCAAACCCCTACTTGGCCTATTACAAACGAACGCTCTAACAATATGCGATCAATTTCTTGACAGGTCTTCGGGAGGAGCGGTGAAGTTCTTAACAAAAGAGCGCGCGCAGGAAAATTTGCCGCCGACCGACAAGTGGCGGATACTCTCTCCACAATCATCTGGGCAGATGAACGGACATTCCACGATGAACTCTGACTTTTACAGCGCCACATTTGGCCCCTTGCAAGCCGAGATCGAAGCCGAGATGCACGCTGCACGCGCCGCTCAGCAGGAGGTCGCACCGCTGCTATGGGAGATGCTCGATCACCATTTCGGCTGGAAAGAGCAACCGCCGAGCGCAACATCCAGCGTCGGCAGTGGGAAAAAAGTGCGCCCGGTGCTTATGGCGTTGGTGGCCCAAGCTATCTGCGGCGCACACCAGCACGTTTTGCCAGCAGGCGCAGCGCTGGAATTGCTCCACAACTTCACCTTGATTCACGACGACGTGATGGACCGTTCGCCCACACGTCGCCATCGCCCCGCCGTCTGGACGCTTTGGGGGCCGACCCAGGCAATCAACGCCGGTGACGCACTTTACGCGCTCGCCAATTTGGCAATGGCCCAACTTATCGAGCGAAACGTGCCCCCGCTGCGCGTGGTGCGCGCGTGCCGCACCCTTTCTCAAGCCTGCTTGTGGACAGCGGAAGGGCAAGTGCTGGATATCGCTTTTACCAAGCGCCCGCTTGTCACCACCGACGAATATATGACAATGGTGGAACACAAAACCGGTAAATTGCTGGAAGCCGCCACCATGCTCGGCGCTCTGCTCAGCACCGACGATGAGCAGGTGATCCAGGCTTACGCCCGTTTTGGGCGCGACCTGGGGATCGCCTTTCAAATCCGCGACGACTATTTGGGCGTATGGGGACAGTCCAAAGCAACCGGCAAACCGACCACCGAAGACATCCGCGAAAAGAAGAAATCCTACCCTGTGTTGGTGGCGCTAGAGCGCGCCGACGAAGCCGACCGCGCCACTTTGCAACGCCTCTACGCTCGGGAAACACTCGGCGAGGCGGACGTACAAACGGTGCTGGCGATTTTGGAGCGAGTGGACGCAGCGACCCAAACCGGACGGGTGGCCGAGGCTCATTACATCGCCGCGCTAGAGCATTTGGAAACCACCGGCATAGATAACGCCACCCAAGAGCAGATTCGCCGTCTGGCGGCGTTTTTGATCCTGCGCGACTAT
>JALSSH010000272.1 GCA_026984385.1 Ardenticatenia bacterium
CACCCAGACTGTGTCTACCTGGTCGGCCAGCCACCCTTCCAACAACTTGATCGCCTCGACGACAACCACCTTGTGCCGCGCACGACGAATGAGCGTGTCAATCGCACGCCCGATGATCGGATGTGTGATAGCCTCCAGGCGCTTTAGAGCTTCCGGATGCGCAAACACAACCGCGCCGAGTTTGGAGCGGTCTATACGTTTGTCGGCGTCCAAAATCCACGTCCCGAAGGTGGCAACGACGGGCCTATAAGCGGGCGCGCCTGGGGCCATGGCCTGATGAGCCAGACCGTCGGCGTCAATGGTGTAAGCGCCCAGGTGCTCCAACATGCGCCGCACCAGGCTTTTGCCCATTGCAATATTGCCCGTGAGGCCGATCACATATTTACCTTCCCAACGACCCACGGCGTATCCTCCACATGGCAGGGGTGCAAATGCTTTTGGCTTTCAACGTGATCATTGTAACTTGCTGACCAGTTCCGGTCAAACGCCCCGAGGGCCGAAAGCACAGGTCACCGGCGGAGTGATCTTCCACGTACCCAAAACGGATCGCAGCTTGAAACCGCCCCAGGCATAGCCGCCAAGCAATTTGGCAGGTGTAGAAGTTGCGCGTTTGAACAGAGCGGGTATAGTGGCTGTGCACGATTATTGGGACAAGCACAACGTTTGCAGGGACGGATGAAGCCATGCGACGAGGACGACGACTGACGCGCAGCTTGACCGACCGCGTGCTGGGTGGCGTATGTGGTGGGGTGGGGGACTATATCGGCGTGAACCCCTGGTGGGTGCGTGTGTTGTTTATCGCGCTGGGGCTTTTTACCGCCGGAACGGGCGTGTTGCTCTACCTGGCGCTATGGTATGTGTTGCCCGCTCAAACGCTGGCCGATCTGCCTGCCGATCCCACTCTGCCCCACGAAAAACCCGCCAACCCCGAGACCGTGATCCTCATCGGCGCGGGCGTGATCGTGATGGGGTTGGTGATCCTGGCGCGTAATTTGGGCGTTTTGCGTGGCGAGGGCGGGGATGCTTTTTTGCCCTTGGTGGTGATCTTCTTTGGGCTGATGCTCTTTGTCAAGCAACTTTGGAGGGCCGCATGAAAACATCCCCGCGCAGCGTGATGTGGCCCCTGGTGATGATCGGCGTGGGCGGTTTGTGGTTGGCGGTGGTGGCTGGCACATTTCCTCCGGCGGTGGAGGACGTCTTGCGTCGTGCCTGGCCTGCGCTGCTGATCCTTTTCGGCTACGACGCGCTTTTCGGGCGGCGAAGATTACGCTTGGGTCGCTGGCACGTGGATAGTAGCCTGATCGGGTTGGCACTGACGCTGGCGCTGGTCGGAGGGGCGGTCGGTTTGGCGTATCAGCGCCAGGCGGAGGTGGTGCGCGCGGACAACGTGCAAACGTTTTCCAAGCTGTTGCCGGATGCCGTGCAAAGTATCTCGCTGCGTATCGATCTGGCGCGCACGGCGGTCACTGTGCGCCCTGCCGACGAAGACAACCCGCGCGAGCTGGCGTTGCGTTTTGCGGGCAGTCGTGAAAGCGACGTGACCATCCATTGGGAGCTGACGGGTGAAAGCGGCGTGTTGACGTTGAGCGAAAACTATCGTCACAGCATCCCCAAATTGGAAGATTACGGGCGTGGCACGCTGGAGATCGTCTTGCCTCGGGGCGTTGCCATTGACGGGCTGGACTTGCGCGTGCAAAGTGGCGATGTGGCGCTGGATACGCAGGCGCTCAATCTTCCGCGTTTGGCTCTAACTGTGAAATCGGGCGATGTGGTGTTGGCGTTGCCTGCCGAAGACGTTTTGGATGGCGAGCTACATATCGGCGGCGACTTGGAGCTGCGTGTACCCGTTAACCGTGCGCTCAATCTCAGCGCGAAGGGCGGCAGCACCCCGAAGTTTCGTTTTGACCGCGATCGCTACGATCTGCTTGTCGGTGGAGAGCTGAAAAACAAAGCGGCAACCGAATTTCATTATACGGTGGACGTTTATATGCCCGCCGACGCCACGTTGACGGTTGTGGACGCAAGTTGACACGCGCTTCGCACTTGCCTTATACTGGCGTTAACCTGTTTTAACATAACGCGGCCAATTAGGAAGCCGCGCGGCTTTTTTTCAGCGTGCGCGGCTTCGGGGCAGGCCCAGGAAGGTTAACCGGCTATGAGCGGAGTGGTCTGCATAACGGGGTTCACCCTATGAGCACGCTGGCGCATTGTGCCAGGGTGCTTTTTTGTTCGTTGCCAAACAGAGTGTGAGGAGAAATCCAATGGATTATAGCATGATCGGCAAGATCGAAAAGGCGAAGCGCTATGCCGAACAGCGCGACCGCATTCGTTTTATGTCCTTCAGCGTCACCTTTGACGGCGACAACAACCCGCATGAAGTTACGTATGAGCGGGGGACGTGGCATTGCGACTGCAGTTTTTTCCAATCGCGCGGGGTCTGTAGCCACACCATGGCGATGGAACGCATTCTTGCCGGTATGCTTGAGGGCACGTCTGAGGAAAACGCACTGTAATTCGGACGGACGTAAAATACTCAAAAGCGACGCGCTCGTTCGGGGGCGTCGCTTTCTTTTTGCAGGACTGGCGGTGTACGGCGCGGCGTAAGTGTGGGAAAATAAGCGCGCGTTGGCGCTTTGCGGTACAATGCCGCCGCCATACGCAAACGGACGAGGAGCAAACACACCTTGGGCAAGGCAAAAACACGGCAACGCGCGCGACGCTGGTTAGCCTTCGGGATAGGGGTGGCGGTTAGCGCGCTCTTTCTCTACGAGGGCCTCAAGGGGCTGCGGCT
>JALSSH010000273.1 GCA_026984385.1 Ardenticatenia bacterium
TGGCTCAATGTGTTGGAAGCGCGCGTGGACACGGTCGGCGTACTCTGGGTGCGCACGGCGGCGGGCTGGTTGCCGCTCAGCGAAAACGGCCTGACAACCGCCCAACTGGAGACGGTTTGGGCCTGTGACGTGTTGCTGGGGCGCACGCCCAAACGCACCCTGGCCGGTTTGCACATCATCAACGACACGCGCCACGAGGAAGTGCTCGCCTTTGTGCGCCAAATGCATGACGCGGGCATTCCGTTGGGCACGGTCAAGGGACTGAACGGCACGGAAGGGTTGCTCGACGAGATCAAGCGCATCTCGCCCGAAACGGTGATCGTCTACCGCTCGCTGCACAATTCCGAGGGAGATTGGGACTGTCCCGCGCCCTACGAGCAATTGGTAGACCCGAACAACTTGCCGGACCCGGTCGCGCTGGCGCGGCGCTGGTACGCGGGCTATAAGGGCTATTGGGACCAGGTCAACGCGGACTACTACGAGTACATCAACGAGTGCATCCCCGCGATGGACTGGCTGGCGCAATTTTCGATCGAGATGATGCGCTTGGCGAACGAGGAGGGGCGCTGCTTGTTGCTGTTCTCGTTTTCCGGCGGACATCCGGAAATGGACGAGTTCGACGAGCTGCTGCCCGCCTACCGTTACGCGGTGGAGCACCCTTGCCAACCCGGGCGCACGCACGGGATCGCGCTCCACGCCTACAGCTCCGCCGACGACCTGCCCGCTTCGGAATCCGACGTGTGGCTCACGCGCCGCCATCGCATTTTGCACGAGCGGCTGCTCGCCACCTTGCCGGAAGCGGCCAATTTACCCGTCTACATTACGGAAATGGGCATCGGGGGCGGGACGATCATGCCGCCTTGCGAGCTGATCGTCCGCGATGTGGTGCAATATACCTACCAATTGGAAGCTGACCCTTACGTCAAGGGCTTTCATCTTTGGAGCGTGGGCACAGGCGCGCAGTGGTACGATGTGACGCCGTGCTTGCCGGACTTGAGCGCGGCGCTCATTGCGTATTACAACGCGCCGAGCGCCCCTTAGCCGCTTCTGCCGCAAAGACACAGCATACCCCGCGCCCCCGTGCTTACATGGGGGCGTTGCATGTGCTTACAAGATCGCGTGCTGCGTTCAAACGCGCACGCCGCGCACCCGCAAACGACTATAAACACGCACCATCGGCGCGACGGCTTCCGCCACCGCCACCGCCTCGGCGATCATATCCGCATGGCTCACCGAGCCGTAAAGCCAGATCGCGTTCCCGTGCACAATAACACGGATCGGCTGGGTGGCGGTGAACGTGTTACGACGTAGCGCGCGTTCCACCAGGTGTGCCAGTCCCCTGGGTTTATATTCCACTCGCGCCCTCCTCGGAGAAGATAAGGCCTCCTCCACGCCCCGCTGATCCCTTCGCCCTGCATTTTCGCACCGATGCGCCCTTTGCACAAGCATCCCCCCAACAGCCGATGAAAAAACGCCTCCCGCAGAAGTTCGCCTCTCACGAGCAACGTGGTACACTAGGCCGCGCGCGGGGAAAATCCGCCACACGGGAAGGAACGCTGGGGGAACGCATGAACAACCGCCGAAAGCAAGGGCATTGGATGAGCCGCGCAGTCCTCGGGCTGCGCGAAATGTTGCACACCCCACCGCGCTTCGCCTTGCGCCTGGCGACCGCACGGCTGCGCGCTCAATGGCGCTCGCTGCTGACCCTGATCGCCGGAACGATCCTCAGCGCGGCCATCGGCGCGCTTGTGCCGCTTTACACCACCGCCATCGCCCAGGTCGGCATGACCCAGCGCCTGGCCGACGAACCCGCCCAAGACGTACACGTCCAAGCCGCGATCAGTTTGCGCGCCAGCGACTGGGCCGAAAGCGGCGGCTTGGCCCAAAAAGCCGAGCAAGCCACCGCCCTTGTCCGGCACATGGCCGCGCGCGATCTGGGCGTCATCCCGGGCTGGGTGGACACGCTGATCCCGTACATCGAAACCGCGCCGACCGGTTTGGCGCAACAACTGCCGGAGGCCGAAACACCCGAGCCGCTGGTCGGTGTGCGCGCGCGCCTGGCCTACTATCAAGACTGGCCCCACTACGTGCGCTTAGTAAGCGGAAGATGGCCCGAGGACACCCCCGACGACACCGTCGAGGTCGTTTTGAGCCTGCAAGCTGCCACCGAGCTTAATCTCGACGTGGGCGCGGATTTGATTTTGGACCAGGGCCTGGACGAGCGCGGACGCTTCGGCGGCGGACACCCCACCAGTCGCCCGATCCGCGCGCAGATCGTGGGCGTGGTCGCCCCGCTGGACGCCGAAGCGCCGTATTGGATGTCCCCCTCGCCCTTGCGCCTGCTGGATAAACTCAGCGGCTCGGGCGTGTGGGACTACGATTTCGTCTTCCTCACCACCCGCGAGGCCGCTTTCCGCGCCGCCACCGCCAATCTGCCGGACACGCCCACCAAAATCGGCTGGCGCGTGCTTTTCGCCCACGACAATTTGCCCTTTGCGCGATTGGACGAGGCCCGCGCGGCGCTGCGCATCTTCGAGCACAACATGCGCGCGGCCTTTGTGCCGCCCCCGCCCACCGACGAGCAGATCAGCTCCCGCCAAGACCTGGGCTTCAGCTATCACACCCGCCTGATCGACTATGACCTGATCCACCGCGACCGTGACGACGGTATCCTGCTGGACTACGCCAAGCGCCAAGAGCTGCTCAGCGCGCCCTTTGGCTTGCTGCTGTTGCAGATCGGCGCGCTGGTGCTCTTCTTCCTAATGGTCACGGCGGCATTGGTGCGGCGCGG
>JALSSH010000274.1 GCA_026984385.1 Ardenticatenia bacterium
CCCGCCCAAGCACGGTCCGCATGTGCTGGTGCTGACCGCTGCGCCCGCCTCGGTGAAAAGCTCCAGCCAGCCCGCGCGCATCGCTTCCAAGTACACTTGCTGCGACCCGGGAATGATGATCACGCGGGTGTCGGGGTGGAATTCCTTGCCGGATTTCTTCAGCACCTCGGCCACGACGGCCAAGTCCTCCAGTCGCCCGTTGGTGCAACTGCCGATGAAAACCTGGTCAACCTGCTCGGGCTTCACCTGGCTGATCGGGTGCACGTTGTCCGGCGAATAGGGGCAAGCGATCTGCGGCTCCATTTCGGAGAGGTCAAACTCGTGCACCGCGTAGTATTGCGCGTCCTCGTCGGCGGCGTAGGCGGTGTAGGGACGGGTGGCGCGCTCTTGAGCGTAGGCCTCGGTCACATCATCAAAGGGCATAAAGCCACACTTGCCGCCCGCCTCGATGACCATGTTGGTCATGGTGAAGCGCTCGGCCATGCTCATCTCGTGGATGGCCGGGCCGGTGAACTCCATGGCGCGGTAAAGCGCCCCGTCCACCCCGATCTCGCCGATGGTGCGCAAGATGATATCCTTGCCGTAGACCCAAGGGCGTTTTTCTCCGTAGTAGACGAACTTCATCGTTTCGGGCACTTTGAGCCAAGTGGTGCCGGTCGCCATCGCGTAGGCGATGTCGGTGGACCCCATGCCGGTGGCAAACGCGCCCAACGCGCCGTAGGTGCAGGTGTGGCTGTCTCCGCCGACGACCAGGTCGCCGGGGAGCACCAAGCCGCGCTCCGGCAACACGACGTGCTCGATGCCGGAACGCCCCACTTGGAAGCGGTGAGAAAGCTCCGCTTGGCGGGTGAAAAGCGTCAGCGTGCGGGTTTGTTCCGCGCTTTTGATATCCTTGTTCGGCGTGAAGTGGCTGGGGACCAGCATCACGCGCTCGCGGTCAAAAACTTCTTTAGCCCCCATCTGACGGAAGGCGTGGATGGCAATCGGCGCGGTCACGTCGTTGGCGAGCACGACGTCGGTTTGCACCGTCACCAGATCGCCTGCCGAGACCTCGTCTCTGTCGGCGGTGTGGGCGGCAATGATCTTCTCGGCCAGTGTTTTACCCATCGGTTCTCCTCGCTTAGGCGCGTGACGGTTTGCCCGTCTTCGAGTCAGTGCGTGCGTCACGGGCGGCCAGGGCCGCGCCGTCCCACTTCAGCGCCCACGAACGCGGTTCGGGGAAGCGGTCGAACAGCGCGCGGTCGCGGGAGCGCTTGCCGTTTTTGGATGTTGTGTGGGTGGACATGGTCGTTTCTCTCTCCTGTTATTGCTCTCGGACTTGTGCGCGGGTTGGACGCGCCCAACAGGCGCGCGCCCCCCACACCCAAGCGAATGCAACTCAGTCAATGCCTTGCGCGGCCACGCGAACCGTCGCCGCATTGCCTTCGGGTGTGTGATCCCCATAACCGGTGTAGGTGAGCATCTTATTCAGCGCGGAAAGGTACGCTTTGGCGCTGGCGACGATGATATCGGTGTCCGCACCGTGCCCGCCGAAGGTACGCCCGCCGTTAGCGTCGCGGCGGATACGCACGGTGACCTCCCCCAGCGCGTCGATCCCTTCGGTGATTGCCTCAACGCGATATTCCAGCAAGACGCTGGGCATTTGGACGATCTGGTCAATGGCTTGGTAAGCGGCGTCAATCGGCCCCGTGCCGATCCCTGCCGCGATCTTTTCTTCGCCGTCCGGCCCGCGCAACTTGAGCGTGGCGGTCGGCATCCCTTGCTGCCCGCAAACTACCTGGATGCCCTCCAGCGTGAAAACTTCTTCCGGGCCGTAGAACTCGTCGGCGATCAGCGCCTCGATGTCTGCGTCCGTGATGGTTTTCTTCTTGTCTGCCAACTCTTTGAAGCGTGCGAAGGCTTGGTTCAGCTCCTCGTCAGAAAGCTCATAGCCCAGCTCTTGCAAGCGCACACGGAACGCATGGCGTCCGCTGTGTTTGCCCAGCACCAAGTTACTTTGCGAAAGCCCAACCGTTTCCGGCGTCATAATCTCGTAGGTGGATTGGTGCTTCAGGATGCCGTCTTGGTGGATGCCCGCCTCGTGGCTGAAGGCGTTAGCCCCGACGATGGCCTTGTTCGGCTGCACCGGCATCCCCGTATAGTTGCTGACCATGCGGCTTGTGCGCACGAGTTGCGTCGCGTCTATGCCCGTTTCCAAGCCGTAAACCTGCGGGCGCACGCGCAACGCCATTACGACCTCTTCCAGCGAGGTGTTGCCCGCGCGCTCGCCGATGCCATTGATCGTCACTTCGGCCTGACGGGCGCCGGCGCTCAGCCCCGCGAGCGTGTTGGCCGTTGCCATGCCCAAGTCGTCGTGGCAGTGCACCGACCAGATCACACGGTCGCCGCCGGGCGTTTCGCGAATCAGCTTTTGGAGCAACTCGTAGTATTCCATCGGCATGATGTAGCCGACCGTGTCCGGGATGTTGAGCGTGGTGGCGCCCGCCTCAATCGCAACGGTGAGCACCTCGACCAAAAAGTCCGGGTCGGAGCGGCAGGCGTCCTCCGGTGAAAACTCCACGTCCGAACACAGCGAGCGCGCATAGGCGACCATCTCGCGGGTGCGCGCGACCACTTGCTCGCGCGTCATGCGCAGCTTGTGCTGCATATGAATATCGGATGTGGCGAGGAAGGTGTGAATGCGGGGCTTGGCTGCCTCTTTGACCGCCTCCCAGGCCTTATCAATATCGGACTTGACGGCGCGCGCCAGCCCGCAGATGATCGGGCCGTCCGGCTTGCCGACCTCCG
>JALSSH010000275.1 GCA_026984385.1 Ardenticatenia bacterium
TCGCAAAAGGCCGCGATTTGCTGCATAGGAAGCTCGGTGAGCATACGGGTTGGCGTGCTTTTCATCTCCACCTCCTGCGCCTGTCTCCACGCTACTTATATAATACCATCTTCGAGTGTGGACAACCGCGCCTTTTGCGCGCGCCCGCGAACGCCCGTATAATGCTTGGCAGAACGCAATCCGTCCCCAGGGAGGGAATATCCATGAGCTTTGATGACCTTGCGGCCCGCTTCCGCCAACGCGCGGGCAAAAACGCACAACACGAAGAAAAACCTACGGACTTTGCGGAACTGTATTTGGTGCGGGCGCGTATCCTCGGCGTGCTCATCCGTGACGCACGTCAAGCGCTCCACATGCCGCCGGAAGTGTGCGCGGAACGGGTCGGCGTGTCGGTGGAAACGCTGCAACAATGGGAACTGGGCGAAAGCTCGCCCAGCTTGCCCCAGCTTGAGCTGCTGGCCTATACGCTCGGCGTGCCGATCAGCCATTTTTGGGGCACGGATACGATTTTGCAACAGGAAAAACAGCGCGTCGACATCGAAGAATATTTGGCGGTGCGCAATCGGCTGGTGGGCGCGGTGTTGCGCGCCGCGCGCGAACGCGCCAACCTAAGCACCGAGCAACTCGCCGCCAAAGCCGGCGTGCCAGCCGCCAGCATCACCGCCTACGAGCTGGGGCAACGCCCCATCCCGACAACCATCCTGGCGACGCTGGCCTCCGCCTGCAACGTGAGCATGTCCTACTTCCTGGAAAACGGCAACCGCATCGGGAAGTTTTTGTTGCTCCAAGAGGATATGAAGCGCTTCAGCGAGCTGCCGGACGATGTGCGCAAATTCGTTTCCGCGCCGGTCAATCGGCCCTATTTGGAGTTGGCGCAGAAGATCGCGCGGCTGGGCAGCGATGAGCTGCGCCGCATCGCCGAGGCGATCTTGGAGATCACGCTGTAGCGCCCGCCCGCGCCACCAACGGCCAATTGGGGCGCACGTCCATATCCAGCGCCGCCCGCTCGCCCCGCACAAAGCGGAAGTACCCCGCGGCGGCGATCATGGCGGCGTTGTCCGCGCAGAGCTTCAGCGGCGGATAGCGCACCGTCACGTCAGCGGCGGCGGTCATGGCCGCGCGCAACGGCCCGTTGGCGCTGACCCCACCCGCGATCCAAATCTCGTTCGCGCCGTGCTCCCGTGCGGCGCGCACCGTTTTTTCTACCAGCACATCCACCACCGCCGCCTGAAAGCTGGCCGCCACGTCCGCGATGTTCACATCCGCGCGGAGCTGATCGGCGGACATGCGCTCGCGCTTGGGCTGGCGTTTGCCGTGATGCGGCGGTTGGACGGCGCGCAGCACGGCAGTTTTGAGGCCGGAAAAGCTGAAGTTGTAGCCTTCGCCGCGCAGCGCGCGCGGGAAGTTGTAGGCGGTCGGGTCGCCTTGTTCGGCTACGCGCTGGATAGCCGGCCCGCCCGGGTAGGGCAAGCCCAACAGCCGCGCCACCTTGTCGAAAGCCTCGCCCGCCGCGTCGTCAATCGTGCGGCCCAACAGCGTGTAGTCCCCGTGATCGGCGATGCGCACGATCTCGCTGTGCCCGCCGGAGACGATCAGGCAAACCACCGGAAAACGGATCGGGACTTCGCGCTCAGTCAGCCAGAGCGAGTAGACGTGCCCTTCCAAATGGTTCACGCCCACCAAGGGCAAGCCGCGCCCCAACGCCAACCCCTTGGCGAAGTTCACCCCCACCAACAGCGAGCCGGCCAGGCCCGGGCCGCGCGTCACGGCGACCGCGTCCAGCTCATCGAGCGTCACGTTTGCGTCGGCGAGCGCTTGTTCCACCACCGGATAGATCGCCTCGACGTGCGCGCGCGAGGCTACCTCGGGGAAAACGCCGCCGTATTGCGCGTGCAGGTCAATTTGCGAGGCCACCACGTTAGAAAGCATCCGCACGCCGTCGGCCACCACAGCGGCGGCGGTCTCGTCGCACGAGGTCTCGATGCCCAAAATCAGCGTCATCGCCCTACCCTTCCAGCGGGATCACCAAATCATACGGCACATCGGTTAGCGTTTGGAGCGCGCCCTCGTCGTCCAGCGTGACGGTGTCCTCGACCCGCACGCCAAAGCCGCGCTCCGGATAGTACAAGCCCGGTTCGAGCGTGAAGACGTTGCCGCGCTGCAGGCGGTAACGCGCGCTGTGCGTGGGGAAGTAGGGCGCTTCGTGCACGTTCAGCCCCAGCCCGTGCGCCAATGAGTGGACGTAACCGTCGGTGGTGGCGGGCGTGTTTAACACGGTGGGATGCCCGCGCGCTTCGAAGTGCTCGCAGACGGCGCGCTGAATAGCGTTCGTCGGCACATCCGGCGCGCACATCTCGGCGGCCAAGCGATAGGCGCTCATCACGTCGTCATAGGCGGCTTGCACGTCGGGCGGCGCTTCACCCAAGCACCACGTGCGCGTCGCGTCGTGGAAATAGCCACGCGGCGCGCGCGGGAAAAGGTCAAAGACGATGCTCTCGCCCACGCGCAACGCTTGGCCGTCTTCCCCGCTGCTGTGCGGCACGGCGGCGTCTCGCCCGGGGGCGAAGATCATCCCCTCAGGGTCCTCCAAGTCGTGCTCCAGCAACTGCACCCGCACCCAGCGTTTGACCGCGCCGACCGTCAGCGGCGAGCCGTCCGCGCCGACAACCACGCCGTCCGCGTTGGCGCGATGCGTCGCCAGCCAATCGCGCGTGGCGTGCATCACCGCGCTGGCGCGCGCCGCCACATCGCGCAGCGCGGCGATCTCGTCGGTGTCTTTGGTCTCA
>JALSSH010000276.1 GCA_026984385.1 Ardenticatenia bacterium
GAGTACGACTTGCGCGGCGACCCAACCCACTTGCTCATCGGCGACGTGGGGCGCGATGTGGCGCTCTTGGTGGTGGTGGGCGAGGGGCTGGACGATGTACGCACCTGGGCCGAGCAGCTCGAAGCGCTACCCTTGCCCAAAGTGGCGTTGGTCACCGCCGCCGCCGAGCCGTTGACCACGCCCTACGTGCGCGAGGGCGGTTACGCGGGCTATTTGGCCGGTTTGCGAGACGCCTTCCGCTATGACGCGGCTTATAACGCCGCTGCGCGCACCCCCTATACGCCGCCGCAGAACGCGCCCGGCTTGCCCGATCCGCAAATGGCGCAATGGCATAGCATGGCTTGGGGCGCGTTGGTCGCGGCGCTGTTGATTGCGGTGGGTTTGCTCTTCAACGTCTTGCGCGGGCTGATACGGAGGAGGGGCCGGTGACGCCTGAAACGTTAGACCTGATCGCCGGATGGGTTTCGCTTGTTCTTACGCTGATGGTCTTCAGCTATTTGCTGAGCGACAACGTGCTTTACCGGCTGGCGGTGCATGTGCTGGTGGGCGTGGCCGCCGCGTATATTGCGATCGTGGCGGTGGAAAGCGTGCTCGTCCCCTGGGTACGTCAAACGCTGCTGGCCGACCCCAACGCTTACGACCAAGCCACTTTGATGGGGCTGCGAGCGTTTGGCGCGTTGCCTTTTTTGGGGGGGGCGCTGTTGTTGCTCAAATTTTCCGCACGTCTGGCCCCGATTGGGGACTTGGAAGTGGCCTTTTTGATCGGGGTGGGGCTGGCGGTGGCCGTCGTCGGCGCGGTCAGCGGAACGATTGTGCCGATGGTGCGCGAGACGGGACGCTGGGTCCAACGTGACGCGCTCGAAGGCGTGGTGATGGTGGTCGGCGTGGTCGCCACGCTGCTCTATTTCCAATATCTGGCGGTAGAGCGTCAGGGCGAAGTCAAACGCCCGCGTTGGCTGCAAGGGGCGAGCGCGCTGGGGCGCGCTTTTGTCATGGTGACGCTGGGCGCGCTTTATGCAGGCGCGATCATCGCCAGCTTGAGCGTGTTTAGCGACGTTGTCCGTGCGCAAGTGATGTTTATCTTAGACCGCGTGGGGGGCTAGGGACGCATGGCGGAACAAGACACAAGCTCGATCTTGGTCGCAGATTTGGGCAGTGTGCACACGCGGTTATTGTTGTTGGACTTGGTCGAAGGGCAATATCGCCTGGTGGCGGCTTCTCGGGCGCGCACCACCGCCGAACCACCGCTTTCGCGCGTGGCCCTGGGCTTGGAGCACGCCGCCGCGCAAATGGCCGAGTTCACCGGCCACACACTGCTAGACCCGCAAGGCCAGCAGATGTTCTTGCCGGAAAACGAGCACGGGCAAGGTGTGGGCGCGTTCCTTGCCACATCTAGCGCGGGCCGTCCGATGCGCGTTTTTCTGGTCGGGCTAACTCGGGAGCTGAGCTTGGAGGCGGCCCAGCACGCGCTGGCCGGCTCATACGTCACCATCACCGACACGCTGACACCGGACGATGCGCGCAGCGAAGAAGCGCAAATCAACGCACTGCTCAACAGCAATTCCGACATGATCTTTATCGTGGGCGGCACAGACGACGGCGCGGAAGAGCTGGTGAAGCAATTGCTCGCCAAAGTGGAGCTGGCGCTTTCGCTGGTGCATCGTGGCACGCCGCCGACCGTACTTTTTGCGGGCAATCAGGTTTTGCGGCGGGCGGTCAAGGCGCGCTTGGAGCAATACACCTCCGTTTTTACTACCAAAAACGTGCGCCCCACTGCTCAAGAAGAGCAACTTTTCCCCGCGCAGATCGAGCTGGCGCTGGTTTACGATGAATATCGCAGCAAAAGTGCGGGTGGCTTTGACGCAGTGGGCAGGCAAAGCGACGTGGGGCTTGTCCCGACCACGCAGGGCTACATCAGCGCTATGCGCTACATGGCCGCGTTGCCCGGCCCGGGGATCGGCCCGCTTTGCGTGGACGTAGGGAGCGCCAACAGCTTGATCATCGCGGGCGTGGAACGCGAGCCGATCTACACCATCCGCACCGACTTGGGCGTGGGACATAACATCGTTCGGGCGCTGGAAACGGTGACGCCTGCGCGTGTGCAACAATGGTTGCCCTTTGAGATGGACGACGAATGGTTGCGGAACTACGCCCACAACAAGGCGCTCCGACCGGCTACCGTGCCCGCCACCACCGAGGAGCTGTTGATCGAACAGGCACTGGCGCGCGAGATCGTGCGGGAGCTGGTCACGGACGCGCGTCCGCTTTGGGGCACGGGCGAAAGCGCGCTCTTGCCACATTTCCATCCGATCATCGCGGCAGGCGCGGTGTTGACCGAAACCCAACATCCGGCGGTGGCGGCGATGTTGTTGTTGGACGCGCTGCAACCGGTGGGGTTGGTGGACTTGTACCTGGACCCGCACAATTTGATCGCCTCGCTGGGCGTGGTGGCCTACCTCAGGCCGTTGGTGACCGTACAAGCGTTGGAAAACGGCGGGCTGGTGCATTTGGGCACGGCCTTTTGCCCGCTGGGGCGCGTGCGGAAGGGACGTAAGGCGATCAAGGTGCAGATCCGCTACGGCAACAAACAAAAGCTCACCCACACCGTGCGCGGTGGGGAAATCTGGCGCGCGCCGTTGCTCCCCGGCGAGCCGGTGGAAGTGCGCATCCAACTGAGCCGAGGGCTTTCCTTCGGGGGCAAACGTCGGCTCAAACGCCGCTTGGTGACGGGCGTGGCCGGGCTGATCTTTGACGCGCGCGGGCGTCCGTTGGCGATGCCGCGCCCGCGTGACCGCGCCGCGCAGTTGATGGCCTGGCTGCAGGCGATGAGCGCGCCGATGCAACCCGCCCCCTTACCGGAGGAAGAATTGCCGGAAGAGGCGCTGCTGCCCAGCTTGGAAGACCTCACGCCGGAAGCGCTGGCCGTGTTGTCGGAAGAGGAGTGAGCGATGCCCTATTACCCCGAAATGACGGTTATCCAGGGCTTTGCCGCCGTTGTCCGCACGCGCAAGTTGCCCCCGCACGCTATCGCGGACGCGCCGCAAGTGGTGCTCAACGAGCCGGTGGACGCTGTACAAACCGTGCTGGCGGGCGAAATCCTGGGCGACTATCACATTATTGACGTAGCCGCCGAGCTGCGCGTCAAAAACCCCACGCCCCAACGCATGGACGAGATATTGCGCGTGGACGAGGGAATGCGTGTGCAGTTTGGGCAAGAGCTGGCCCGCGTGGGCAAAGGGCGACGCACACGGGTTCTTTATGCGCCACTCGAAGGCGTGGTGACGGCCATCATGGGCAATCGCTTGGTGTTGCAAGAATCCCGCCAAACGATTGAGGTCAAAGCACGGGTGCCCGGGCAGGTGAGCGCGGCGGACACGCACCAAGTCACCATCAGCGGGCGCGGCGCGCTCATCCAATGCGCTTGGGGCAACGGGCGCTATGCTTACCGCGCCTATCGCTTTTTGCCGCCGGACGGCTTCGCAGGGCTGAGCAAAATGGACCCGCGCATCTCTGAATATCGCAACGTGGTGATCATCAGCCCCGCGCCGATCAATATGGGCGATCTGCTGGTGGCGCAACAACAAGAGGTGGCGGGCGTGGTGGCCCCCAGCATGTCGGCGGACTTGCGCGAATTTGCAATGCAGCTTACATTCCCTGTACTGCTCACTGAAGGATTTGGGCAACGTCGCCCCACTACATTGCTCTACCGTTTGTTACAAGAAAACATGGGGCGCCAAGCCGCTTTTGACGCGGTGTTGCCGGAACGTTGGGCAGAAGATCGTCCGGAAATTATGATTCCGCTCCCTGCGGAAGGAGTGGCCCCGCCAGCTCCCTCCCCTGACCAGGCGTTGCTGGTCGGAACACAGGTGCGGATCACACGCGCGCCCTGGGACGGTCTGGTAGGCACAATCGAAGCATTGCCTGCCGCGCCTCAGGTGCTAGAAAATGGGCTGCGTGTGCCGTGCGCACAAGTACGCCTGTCTGCGGATCGCATCGTGCCGGTGCCTCTCGCCAACGTAGAACTGTTGGGGTAGGGTGCTCGGGGCGGGCGACTATTGCGGCTATCGCGGAGGGTAGAGGTTTATGAGCGACGAAGAAAACTTTGGCTTGGGGGATGATTTCGACTTCCTGGAAGACGAGCCGCCGTTTGGGGTCATGGAAGATGAAGAATTCCTGGCCGAGTTCGACGATAGCGGCGAGACGGGTGGGGTCAGCCGCACATTTAAGATTGTGGCCGGCCTCATGGCGTTGTTGGTGTTGCTGTTGATCATCGTGCTGGTCGGTTACGCTTTTGCCACTCGTGGCAAACTTTCCGGCTACGACAAAACAAGCACCCAGATCGCGGCCCTGAACTCCACCGAGATCGCCCGTAACAACGCCACACTGACCGCGCTCGCGCGCATCGCCGAAGTGACCGAAACGGCCATCTTCTTTGATGCGCAAACCAGCACGGCGCAGTTTCTCGCCGCCCAAACACAACAAGCGCTCGCTGCCACACAAACCGCTCAGGCGGCTACTCAAGCTGCCGTCGCCACTCAAACCGCTGCTGCTCAGCAAACGGCCACCCAAGCCGCACTGGACGCAGCGGCGACCGCCACTGCTGAGGCACGCCGTCTGGTCGTGCGGTTGACCTCACAAGAAGGCGCGCCGGTGAGCAATGTACGTGTGCGGCTCTATCGGGACAACGGCGACGGCGAGTTTAACCCTGCCGACCGTTTGGTGGCCGAGGGCGGTGGTGAAGCCACCCCCGCACCGGAAACAACCGAGGCCGCCGTCTCGCTGGCTTATGGCGAAGTGGGACAAGGCACGTTGAGCATGGGCGAGCGCGTGGATTGGAGCTTTGCAGGCCGGGCCGGTGACGTGATCTCGGTCAGCGCCGAAGCGGTCAACCCCGCCCAGTTGGATACCTATCTGGAACTCTACGGGCCGGACGGTCGTCGGCTGACCAGCGATGACGATGGCGGCGATGCTTCTAATGCATTGATCACCGAATTTGAGCTGCCCACCGACGGCATTTATACCATCGCCGTAAGCAGCCTGGCCGGGCAAGGCGACTATCGGCTGCGGTTGAACGTGGCGATTTTGCCACCGGAAGAGGAAACGGGCGGCGCAGCGGTTGAAACGCTTACCCCAACGCCCGTCCAAGGGGCTTACCGTCCCCATACCAGCGGCGAGCCGCTGGGTCCAATTGTGGCAATGGCCCAAGAAGGCGGCACGCCCCAGTCCACCCCCACCGTTGAGCCAAGCGGCGACGAGTTGCTCGATACCGTGATGTCCTCGTTAGAGGGCGTGATTGACTTCGGCTCGCTGGAGCCGGGGGTGTATTGGCTGGAGCTGGAATACGAGTCATTGCCGCCGGAGCTGCAAGCAATTGTTCCTGTCGGCGAACCGCTGGTTTTGCAGGTCAACGTGCCCGAAAGCGGCGAGATGCCGGAGGTGAGCTTTGAGATCGGCGGGCCTACGCCCACGCCTCTCCCCCCAACGCCGACCGGACCGAACTCCATCGAGCAAACGGCTACCGCACGCGCCGAGTTCGCCGCCCAAACGCTCACGGCAGCGCCCGTAGACATTCTTTCCCCCGTACCGGAGGAAGAAGTGACCGGCACGCTGGTTCAATCGGGTTTCTTCTCCGACGTGACGGGAGACGACGGGGCACTTTCCGGCACAAGCGGCTTGACCGTGTTGGCGATTGCGGCGGCAGGGTTGGTCGCGGTGGTGTTCATCGCGCGCAAATTGCGCACGTCGGCCTGACGTTCGCGGTGCACGTCGGCAACGAGTAGGTAACGATCGTTGCTCGGAGCGCGCCGCCCGCCGCCGTGCTAACGCACGGCCCAGCGCCGATAGGCGCTGGTGCGCTGAAAGCGCACGCGGGCGGCGCGCCTGCGCACACACAAGGCTTACGCCCTTTCCGCTTGCAAGGATAGGCCTATGTGCTCTGCCCAGCGAGCCGAAGTTGCTCGTGACAACGCGCCACAGAGCGAATACACTAGGATAGAGGGATGTGGCAGTTCCCGATTTGCTCAACATAGCGGAACTCATCCCATCCACTGCGTTTGCCTTCCGGAAAACGTGGTGGTCGTGAGAGTTACATAGCAGGCCCATGAGTGCGCGTATAGGGTATGGTTTATCTGCTGATTGTGCCCACCGGCCTATATATTGCCCTGGCAGTGTCCGTTTTGCGCCGCCAACCGTCCGGCTTTGTCCATCTCATGCTGGCGCTTTACGCGCTCGATGCAGCATGGGTAACGGCAACTTATCTGGTGCTGGGCACAACGTTTGACGCGACCACAGCCGACATCGCGGCGCGAATGGTCACGTTCTTTATCGGCTGGAACGTGGCCATTGTGTTGCCACTGGTGTTGTTGGGGCTATACTTTGCCGGGCGATTTCAATCTCGGCGCGCCCAGCTTGTCACCACCACGCTCAGCACCGCGCCGGTGTTTCTGGCGTTCTTTGTGCTCTTTGCGCGCAGTCCTTTGGCAACCTTCCCCTGCGCATGGCTATTTACCTTGCCTCACAGTGCCGCGACGCTTTTGTTGATTTGCGGGGTATTGTTGGTCCCTGCGATGACGATTGCGGCTGTGGCTTTATGGCAACGGCGCGTTACGTATCGTTACATCGCGGTCCTGCTCGCAGCGCAGCTATTCGGTCTGCTGGCGTTGTTGGGAGTACCTTTTGGAAATGAACGGAGCGGCGTGGTTCTTGTCACGCTGGGAACGGCTTTGCCGCTCAGTGTGCTCACTCATTTGGTGATGCGCACTTCGACCGTGCCGCATTCCTATATCACCGCCGAAACCTTGAGCGTGCTGGCGAGTTTGCTGACCACG
The DNA here is from genome assembly GCA_026984385.1 of Ardenticatenia bacterium. Classification (GTDB taxonomy): domain Bacteria; phylum Chloroflexota; class Anaerolineae; order Aggregatilineales; family Aggregatilineaceae; genus JALSSH01. Next base: position 6,828 of record JALSSH010000276.1, read on the forward strand.
CACTCCTTGCACGACGCGCTGTTGACCCTGTTAGCGCGCCTAGGCGAAATTGTGCCCTATGATCGTGCCTCGGTGTTGCTGGAAACCGAGCCAGGGGTGCTGGGTGTTTATGCCTTTAAGGGCTTTTCAGACCCGGGCACACAATCTCCGGAAGATTGGCGCAAAACCTCGATTCGCATTGCCGACTACCCCTATTTGCAACGACTTTTCCAAGACGGCCAACCTCAACTTGTGCGGGATACGGCCACCGACCCGCTTTGGAAGAGCGACGGGCGGGCCTACGGCGCGTGGATAGGTGTCCCGTTGAGCTTTCGCGGGCATGTGCTGGGGTGTTTGAGCATCGTCCACCATCGGCCCTATTTCTTCACCGAAACGCATATGCGGCTTGCCTCTGCCTTTGCCGACCAGGCCGTGATCGCGGTGGAAAATGTGCGCTTGCTAGAAGCCGAACAACGCCGCCGCCGTCATGCAGAGTTCCTTCTGCAGGCTTCTTACGCTTTGGCGACCAGCCCCAGTCTTTCTAATGCGCTTCAGGTCTCGCTGGAAAATTTGGCCCAAGTCTTGAACTTTCACCGCGCCTATATCGGGCTGGTGGATATAGAGCGCAAAATTTGGCTTTCTACGGTCAACTACCCCCCGCGAGAGATCGCAACTGCGCCTGAGTTAACCCTGGGCAAATATCCCCTATTGGACGAAACGCTATCGCATCAACGCGCCTTCCTCATCCATGACACACGCCAAGAACCACGCTGGATACAAGATCAGCCCGCCGACTTGGAAACGCGCAGTTGGATCGGCGTGCCGTTGGTGGCTCAAGGGCGCGTCATCGGCGCACTGGCCGTGCACAGCTTGCAGCCATGCAGCTTCTCGCAAGAAGAATTTCAGATGGTGCGCGTTTTCGCCAACCAGATCGCGGCGGTGTTGGATAACTTCCGGCTGTTGGAGGACTCCGCGCGCCAAAACCAAACCCTAGCGGCACTTAACACGATCTTGGCAGCAAGCAATGAGGCTCTTTCTGCCCGCGATGACGTGTTGCATGTCTCGCTTGTGCGCGTGCTGGAATCTTTAGAGCTTTCCGGCGGCATCATCCATCAATATATCCCCACAGAGCGCCGCTTGCGTCTGCGCGTGGCCGAAGGACTGCCTGCCGAAGTCGTCCAAGCCCTGGCCTATGTGTCGGTGGGCGACGTCAACACACTATGTTTGCCACCGTTGTCGTTGTCAGAAGCCGAGACGCTGAACTTCCTTTGTGTGCCGTTGCTTTCGCACGGTGCGACGATCGGACTGTTGAGTGTGGTGTCGCCCTCTGGCGAAACGCTTGTGTCCGATTTGCACGAGCGGCTGAAAAGTATCGGGCAGCAGCTCGGCGTGGTGATGGACAACGCGATCCTTTTTGAGGCCACCACCAGCCGCGCCTCGCTTTCGGCTGACCTCAGCCGTGTGGGGTTGGCGATCAGCGCCCAGTTGGACCGTGAAGCGGTCCTAAACTTGCTTTGCACGGAAAGCATAGCGGCTCTAGGGGTGCAAGGGGCGTATATTTGGCTTTTGGAAAATCACCATCTGGTCGGGGCGGCAGCACACGGACCGGCAGCCGAAAATTTCATGGGCCACACGCTAGACTTGAAAGACAGCCGCTCGTTGCCTGTGCAAGTGCTGCGCGAATGGCGTCCCCGCTACATCAACAACGCCGCCCAAAACGACGCTCTGCCGGACTTTTTCGTCACTCAAGTTCGCGCCCAAGCCGTGCTGGCTGTGCCACTGCTCAAAGCCGACGTGTTGATTGGCAGCCTGCTCTTGGTGGATACCGAACGCCCGGACGCTTTCGAAGATTGGGTGTTAGAACAAGTTGGCGTGCTCGGTGTTCAAGCGGCGCTGACGCTCCAAAACGCGGCACTTTTTGAAGAGGTGCGCCATCGCCTGGAACAGCTCCGCTTGGTCAACGAGCTAAGCCGCTATACCACCGTGCTTTTGAACTTGCCGCATCTGCTCGAAGGCATCGCGCAGATGCTGTCCACGCGCCTAAATTACGACCTGATCGCGCTTCTGAATGCAGAGCCGCAGCGCTTGGTGGTGCACGCAGTGTTTTGTCGTGGAGAAGCGCTAGAGACCTACGCGCTCCACACGCCTTTTATCCACCTGGCCGGCCAGGCGCGCAAAGACGCGGTCCCCGTGCGCAACAACATCCGTTACACGCTTCCCCTCCAAGCTTCCTCCCCAGAAGAAGCCGTCGAGAACGCCTTTTGCACCATAGCGCTTCCCTTGATCATCGCGGACGAGGTGACGGGTGTTTTGCTGGTGGCAAGGCGGGGGGCCGATAGCATTACTTCGGACGACGTGGACGCGCTCAAGCCACTGGCTGCCCAGATCGCCATCTCGATCTCCAACGCCCGGCTGTACGAAAAAGTGCGCCAACAAACCGTTGTGCTTGAAGAGCGTGTCATCCAACGCACCGCTGAAATCCGACATCAGCAAGAACGCATTGAGGCAATTTTGCGCTCGGTGGCAGACGCGGTGATCGTATTTGACCTCAAGGGCCAGGTCATGCTGACCAATCCGGCGGCGCGTGCTCTCTTTGACGCACACGATCTCGAAATGGATTTGGGAACGCGCGTGCGGGAGATGGTGATGCCTCTGCTACGCGAAACGCAAGAAGCCCCCGCTACCACCGAAATTTTTGAGCTGGGAGCGGTCACATTGCAAGCCAAAGCGGCGCGCGTGGTAGAAGGTGACCACACGCTCGGCGTGGTGGTGGTCATGCGCGACATATCTCGTCTGCGCGAACTCGACCGCATGAAGGATATGTTCGTGACCAACGTTTCTCACGAGTTGCGCACCCCGCTTGCCAACCTCAAGCTCTATATGGCTTTGTTGGAACAGGGCCGACCGGAACGCCGCGCTAAATATCTGAACGTGATGCACCGTGAGGTCGAACGCCTGGAGCGCTTGATCACCAATTTGTTGCAGATTTCGCGCCTGGCACGCGAAAAAGACGCTGAACGTGCTCAAACGCGCAAGAGCTTTGACTTGCAAGCCCTCATTGATACGGTGATCCAAAACAACGCGGCGCGGGCCTTCAATGAGGGGAAGACCTTGTACCACGAACGCGAGAGCGAAAACTGGCCGCTTTATACCGGCGACCCCGACCAGATCGTCCGCGCGCTCACCAATCTGGTCGGCAACGCGCTGAGCTATACTCAAGAAGGCTCGCACATCGTGGTACGCAGCCGTTTGTTGCCTCGGGATGCAAATGGGCAAGAATGGGTTATGATTGAAGTAGTAGACGACGGAATTGGTATTCCCGAACAGGAGTTACCTTCCATCTTCGAACGTTTCTATCGTGCCTCCAACGTCAGCCCGAATATTGCGGGCACAGGGCTGGGCTTAGCCATCGTCAAAGAAATTATCGAGCTGCATGGCGGGCGCATCGAAGTAGAGAGCGAAAAAAGTGTCGGAAGCACTTTCCGCATCTGGCTTCCGCTGCAGGCGCCAACGACCGAACAAAACGCTTAGAGGCCAATAATAGAGGTAATGGTGATGAGCAGCAGCAAAGGAACGATCCTGATCGTTGAGGATGACCTTCACTTGATGGAAGGCATCCGCGAGATTCTGGAAATACACGGTTACAATGTATGGACTGCGCCTGACGGCCAGGTTGCGTTAGAGCTTTTGCAACAACAAGCTACCCCGCCGAATCTGATCCTTTCTGACATTATGATGCCGCACATGGATGGCTATGAGTTTTTCCAGACTGTGCGCGCCAATCCAGCCTGGGTCAAAATTCCTTTTATCTTCCTGACCGCCAAAGGTGAACGCGACGACGTGATGTTGGGCAAGGGAATGGGTTCGGACGACTACATCGTCAAGCCCTTTGAAGCCCAAGACTTGCTGACGATTGTAGAGGCTAAGTTGCGCCGTATCCGCGAGGTGGGGCAATACTTCGAGAGCCAGGTCGCCGAGATCAAACGTAAAGTGCTCACCATCATCAACCACGAGATGCGCACGCCCCTGACTTATGTCATCGCCTATTCGGATATGTTGAACCGCGATTACGCGGACTTGTTGGAGCGCGACCCGGACGAGTTGCCGCTCAACGATATGCGCACCTTCCTTCACGGCATCAACGCCGGGGCAAACCGTTTGCGTCGGCTGGTGGAAAATTTCATTTTGTTGGCCGAGCTGGAAACCGGCGAGGCGCGCGATACGTTTTCTTGGAGGCGAGAGCGCTTCTCAGCGTACAACGTTTTGCTCCACGTGGTCGCCAACCAATACCGCGACCAAGCCCGCGAAAGACAAGCGGCGCTGGACGTGTATATCGAAGACGACCTGCCCGCGATCATCGCGGATAGCGAATATCTGACCACTGCTATTGAGTGCCTGGTAGATAACGCGGTCAAGTTCACCGAACAGCCCGAAACCACCATCACCCTCCGCGCGTATCGTGATGGGGACTACGTGTGCTTCAGCGTGGCCGACCAGGGGCGCGGTATCCCTGCGGACGAGTTGGAGCGCATCTTCAAGAGCTTCTACCAGATCGACCGCGAGGTCTACGAAGACCAAGGCGCGGGAGCCGGTTTGGCTATTGTCAAGGGCGTGGCGCAACTGCACAACGGCAACGTCTCGGTGGAAAGCGCCGTTGGGCAGGGAAGCACCTTCACCATCGCCATCCCGATTGCCGACGCCGAAGAACTCACCGAGTAATTTCTCGCCAAACCGTTCGCATGGCTGGGCGCATCACAATTCGAGCGCATGTGTGTTAGGATCGTGGAACATATCGGCGCGAGCAACCCGCGCCCGCGCGCTCAGATCGTTTGAATCGAGCAGGAGGTAAGCTGCAAAAATGGCATCATTGCTACAGAAAATCCAAACGCTGCTTTCGGCCAATGTACACGCCTTGGTAGATTCGGCGCTGGAAGCAAATTCCGTCAAGGTGATGGACGAATACATCCGCCAGGCCGAGCGCAATTTGGAGGCGTTGGAAGATTCCGCCGCCACAGTGGGCGGCACGGTCAAGACGCTGCGGCGCAAGTATGAGGAGTTCGCCGCCGCCGCCGAAAAGCTGGACCGCGACATTGATACGTTGTTGGTGCGCGGCAAAACTGACTTGGCGAAAGCGGCCCAAGCCGAGCTAAACCAAAAACAAGAGCTGGCCCAAGAATACTACGAACAGTGGCAAGCCCAAGAACAAGAATATCGACGCATGTTGGACGCCAAAGTGCGCCTGGAAGCCAAGCTCGCCACCATCCGCCAGGAGCGCGAGCATCTCCAAGCGCTGATGGAGCTGATCGAAGCTAAAGAGATCACCACCCGCACCATCAAGGGGTTGGACGACTTGGTCGGCATGGGCGACGAGGACGTGCGGCGCTTGGGCGAACAGATCCGCGCGCGGCTGGACCGCGAAGAAGCGCGTTTGGAAATGGCGACCACCAACGTCAGCGAGCAGATCGACGAGGTGATCGGTATCTCGGAGATCGAGATGCAGCTTGAAGAGCGCCGCCAGCGCTTGGGGTTGAGCGGGGCAGAGGCAGCCAGTGACAAAAGCGCCGCCAGTAGCGAAAGTGCCAGTGGCGAGTAAGATAGTCGTAGCGAGCGTGGGGGCAAGCGAACCAAACGGGGCGTGTTTGGAGTATGGGTGTGCGCCCCCGCGCTCGATTTTGCACCACGAGAGAACGGACGGACGATGCAAGACGATATGCGGCAGCGCGCTTGGCGCGCCATCCTCAAAAGCGCCTTTTTCAGCGTGGAAAGCGCGTTGATCATTGCGCTGGCCGTGCTCTTTTTCGGGTTGGGCTATCAACCGGTCTCGTGGTGGCAAAGCGAGTTTTGGCTTGTTTTGGGAGCGGTAGCGGAAGCGCTCTATTTGGGCGCGACGATCACCGATCCGCAAGCGTCCCAACGCGCTGTCAGCGCTATGCTCAGCGAGCGTTTTGACCCGGACGACATCCGCAACCCGACCGCCCGCGAAAGGGTCAAGCGC
>JALSSH010000277.1 GCA_026984385.1 Ardenticatenia bacterium
AACGATCTTGCTGGTGGAACAAAACGCGCACCAGGCGCTGAAGCTGGCGGATCGCGGTTATGTGTTGGAGACGGGCAACATCGTCTTGGCCGGGCCAAGCGATGAGCTGGCCGGCAATCCTGAGGTGCAAAAAGCCTATCTCGGCGCGTAAAGTGGCTCGGGCACGTAGGAACGAGATCGGAGGGCCTCGCTGTGCGGTGAGGCCCTTTGATGTTCCCCTTCAGCGCGCCCCGTTGCTGATGATCAAGCGATGGATGGCCTGCACCGCGCGCACGGTGTCGGCGGTGTGCACCACCATCGAAACGGTGTAATTGCTCGCCCCTTGCGCAATCGCCAAGATGTTAACGCCCTCCTCCCCCAACGCACCGAAAACACGCGCCGCCACGCCGGACTGAGTCAACATGCCCGCGCCGACCACCGTCACGATCTCGACCTGGTCGTCTTCCCAAGTGCGCTCAATATCTTGGCGCCCGAATTCGACCTCGAACTCCTTTTCAATGGCGCGCACCACACGGGGGCCGGTTTGTTGGGGCACGACAAAGCAAATGCTCTGCTCGCTGGAAGACTGCGAAATCATCAACACGTTAGCGCCCTGTTTGGCGACGGCGGCGAACGTCCGTGCGGCGATGCCCGGCACGCCGATCATGCCGCGCCCTGCCACCGTGACCAGGCTCACCTCCGGAATAGCCGTCACCGCCTTGACCGTGCCCGGCGTGGTTTCTTCCTGTTGCGTGATCAGCGTGCCCGGGTGGGTGGGGTTGAAGGTGTTCTTCACGCGCACGGGGATACCGCGCTCGGCCAGAGGTTGCACCGTTTTGGAATGGAGCACCTTTGCGCCGAAGTAAGCCATTTCGCCGACCTCGCCGTAAGAAAGCACGGGGATCACCCGAGCGTCCGACGCCATACGTGGGTCGGTGGTCATCACGCCGTCCACGTCTGTCCAAATCCACACCTCGTCGCTATCTACATAAGCGCCAAGCAACGCGGCGGTGTAGTCGCTGCCGCTGCGCCCCAACGTAGTGACGACGCCCTCCTCGGTCGCGCCGATGAAGCCGGTCACCACCGGCACAATGCCTTGTTCCAGCAAAGGCAACAACTCGGCACGCACACGGCGCTCGGTTTCGTCGAAAAGCACGCCCGCATGGCCGAACTGGTTGTCGGTGACGATCACACGGCTGGCGCTCACCGTGCTGCTCGGCACACCGAGCTGGCGCAAGCGTGCCGAGACGATAGGGACGCTCATACGCTCGCCCAGCGACATGACCTTGTCCATTGCCTTCGGGGAGGCTTCTCGCAAAACCGAGATGCCATAACAAAGCGTCTCGAACTCGTCAATCAGCGCCTCGATCTCGTCGTGGATGGCGATGCGCTCCACGTCAGCGTCCAAAAGCTCTCGAATGGCGGTGCGGTGTTGGAGACGCAGCTCATAGGCCAACACGCGATAGCGCACCGTGTCTCCTTCTGAGGCGGTTTGTGCGCCTTCGATCAGCTTGTCGGTGACGCCGCTCATAGCCGAACAGACCACCAAGACGCGCTCGTGCTCTTCGGTGGCCTGGCGGACCAGCTCTGCGGCCTGCGCGATAGCTTGCGGGCTGCCGACCGATGTTCCGCCGAATTTCATAGTAAGAGTTTGCATCGCATTTCTCCTCTTCGCGCCCGTCCCTACACAAAACAAAAAGCGTGGAGCCGGTTTGCTCCACGCTCGGGGGTGTTCTGGTTGCCGTTACCCGCTCACCCGTCGCCCACGCCCGAAGCAACCGGCCATGACCCACCGGTCATCGTGCCGGTAGTCCGCATCGGCATCGTGAAAGTGTGCACTGTGTCAAAGCCGAGAGGGAGCGTCATGGTTACTTTTCGCTGTTGGTGGGAACACGTCGTGGGCGCGTCCCCAAACGGGCATTGCTGCCCATGAGCCTAGCACGATTAGGAAGACAAGTCAAAAAATCGGCGTCGGGTAAATGCTCAATCTAGGGCGAGTTCTTGTGGGGCACTGCTCCTCTCGCGCCCCTTGATCTCGATCTGGAATACATCATCTACCGCCCAATGCTTAACGTCTCTTTCGGTTTGCGTTACAATGGCAGCAGTCCGCATCATCCGTAAGCGTTGCAAATTCTCTCCTAAGGACAACGGAACAATGGCGCTGCAAATCTATAACTATCTCTACCGCGAAAAACGACCGTTTGAGCCGCTACACGAGGGCAAGGTCAATATGTACGTCTGTGGCCCGACGGTCTATGACCACGCCCATATGGGGCACGCCAAAACCTACGTCTCCTTTGACGTGGTGGTGCGTTATTTGCGTTTTCGGGGCTACGATGTGCTTTATGTGCAAAACTTGACCGACGTGGGGCACTTGCTGGATAGCGGCGAAGACCGCGTGTTGAAAAAGGCGCGTCAAGCCGAAGCGTTGCCTGCGCAAATCGTGGAAATTTACGCGCGCAGCTATTTTGAAGATATGGACGCGCTCGGTGTGGGGCGTCCGGATATCAGCCCGCGCGCCAGTTGCCATGTGCCCGAACAGATCGAGATGATCCAAGCGTTGATCGAAAAAGGGCACGCCTACGTCACCGAGCAGGGTAACGTCTACTTTGACGTGCAGAGCTGGCCGGAGTACGGCAAACTTTCGCATCGCCACGTGACCGAGCAGGAAGCCGGCGCGCGGGTGGATGTGCAGGACGACAAACGCCATCCGGCAGATTTTGCGCTGTGGAAACGTGCTGAACCGGAGCACATCATGCGCTGGAACAGTCCTTGGGGCGTGGGCTACCCAGGCTGGCA
>JALSSH010000278.1 GCA_026984385.1 Ardenticatenia bacterium
CGTCGTAGTCTACGATGAGCACACGCGCCAAACCGTGCGCGCGCAAAGCGTGTCGCGCGGCAATCGCCACGTTGTTCAGCAAACAAAAGCCCATCGCCTCGTCCGGCGTAGCATGATGTCCGGGTGGGCGCACAGCCGCGATACCACTTTGCGCCTCCCCGCTCAACACCGCATCCACCACACGCACCACCGCGCCCGCCGCCAAGCGTGCCACCCGATACGAAGCGGGCGTGATGTACGTATCCGCGCCCCACATCGCCAGACCGCCGAGTTTTTCCGTGCGGGCCAGCCGTGCCAAATAGGCGGGCGTGTGTACGGCGGTAATCGCCTCATCTGACGCCGCTTCAATCGGAACATGCAAGAGCCGCTCCCAGAGCCGATCTCGGTGTAATTGCTGCACAACGGCTTCCAACCGCGCGGCGTTTTCCGGGTGCTGCGGCATGGTATGCGCGGCAAAGCGTGGATCGGTGGCGAAAGCAACGGATGACATCAACTCTCCTCGGCACGGTGATCTTTCCGTCAATTCTACACCAATCCAACCCAAAACAACGAGCGGCTCATGCCTTTCGTATGAGCCGCTCGTCTTGTGTGTGCAAACCCGAGCCGATCAGTCAGCAGAAACCAGCTCGGCGGTGACGCGCTCGGCCACGTCTTGCGTGGCGGTGGTGTCCTCGCGGTCGCTGCGGCGCACCGACCACAAGATCAGCGCAATCGAAAGCACAATGCCCACGATGACGCCCCAACTGTAGCCTTCATATTCCACCACCAGCGGAGCGGTGATCAACGCGACCAAGTTCATCACCTTGATCATCGGGTTGAGCGCAGGCCCTGCAGTATCTTTGAGCGGGTCGCCGACTGTGTCGCCGACCACGCTGGCTTTGTGGTTTTCGCTGCCCTTGCCGCCGAAGTTGCCGTCTTCGACGTATTTCTTGGCGTTGTCCCAAGCGCCTCCCGCGTTCGCCATGAAGACCGCGAGCAACTGGCCGGACATGATCACGCCCGCCAAAAAGCCACCGAGCGCTTCCACTTTCAAAAGCAGGCCGACGGCAATCGGCGCAAGCACCGCGATCAAGCCCAACGGCACAAGTTCTCGCTGCGCCGAGCGCGTGGAAATGGTCACCGCGCGCGCATAGTCCGGCGTCTCTTCACCCGCCGCAATCTTCGGGTTGCGCAATTGGCGCCGCACTTCGGCCATGATCTCACCGGCGGCACGGTTCACCGCTTTGATCAACAAACCGCTAAAGAGCAACGGCAACGACCCGCCGATCAGCAGGCCGACAAAGACAATCGGGTCGGCCAGATTGACGATCTCCTTAAAGTTCGGGTCAACGCGCTGGATATCGGAAAAGAAGCTGCCGAAAAGCGAAACTGCCGCGATGACCGCCGAGCCAATCGCCACACCTTTGGTGATGGCTTTGGTGGTGTTGCCTGCGGCGTCCAAGTCGGCCATGATCTGGCGCGCGGGGCCGCTCATGCCGGAAAGCTCGCCGATGCCGTTGGCGTTATCGGCAATCGGGCCGAACGTATCCATGCTGACGTTGTTGCCGGTGTGTGAAAGCATCCCCACGCCGATCAGCGTCACGCCAAAGAGGATGTAGTTATAGCGGTGTACATCCGGCACTTCGTGCATACTGACCACAAAGAGCGCGCCGACCATAATCCACATCGCCATAAAGAAGCCTTCGACGAAGTGGTTACGGAGCTTGCCGCGAATGATCATCGCCACCGCAAGCGCCGCGCCCGCCAACACCACCGGCAACTCCCAATCGTTGGGAAAATCGTAACTATAGACCAGAATCGAGGCGGTCAGGCTGGCAATGATCACGAAGATGGCCCACACGCTAGAAAGATAGCCCAACGAAAGCCCTTCTAAGATCACCGAGGCGGGGCCGAAGCGCGTTGCGGCGGAGATGGTGCGAACGCGCTTGCTCTTGTCGCTGGTGGCGTAGGACGTAAGCGGGTTGAAAGTCACGGCCAAAGCCACCCCCACCGCGACCAGCGTCGCCAGCGAAAGTTGCGCGGCATAGAGCCAGGCCAAGAGGAAGGTGGAGATGATCGTGATGCCGCTGGAAAGCTCGTAGCTTTTGTACATAGCTTCTTCGGCGTCGTCCACGTTCCACATCGAAACCGCATACGTTCCCACAATGGAACTCACCACGCCAATCCCGCGCACAAGCAGCGGCAACACAATCCAATACAGCTCGCCGTTGATCGCCGTCAGCGCCAAGCCCAAGATCAAGCTAGAGACGATGGTCACCTCGTAGGACTCGAAAATGTCCGCCGCCATACCGGCGCAGTCACCGACGTTGTCGCCGACCAAGTCCGCCACCACCGCCGCGTTACGCGGGTCGTCCTCTTCCATACCGGCCTCGACCTTGCCGACCAGGTCTGCGCCCACATCTGCCGCTTTGGTGTAGATGCCGCCCCCCACACGCATAAAGAGCGCCAGCAGCGTCCCGCCGAAGCCAAAGCCCAGCAACACGTCCGGCGAGGCTTTGCCGAAGATGATAAAAATGGTCGTGCCGCCCAACAAGCCCAAGCCGTCGGTCAACATGCCGGTAATCGTGCCGGAACGGTAGGCGATCTTCAGCGCTTCTTGATAGCCACCGCGCTCAGCCGCCGCCGCAACCCGCACGTTACCCTGTACCGCCATATTCATCCCGAAAAAGCCCACCATCGCCGAAAACGAAGACCCCATCGCAAAGGCCAGCGCGCGGGCGATAGCGATCACAATACGCGCCTTGTCTTCATTGCCCTTGAAATATTCGTAGGCTTCCGGTGTGGGTTTGACCACGAACACGCTCAAGAACATGGCGACCGTCAACAGCATAATCATCACGGCCACCGTGCGGAGCTGCGTGCGCAAATACGCATTCGCCCCATCACGGATATATCCCCAATGGCGTTGCATCTCTTCTGTGCCCTTGTCGGCGGAAATGACATAGTTCCGCAGCCAAAAAGCATAGGCGAGCGCAAGACCGGCGATCCCCAGCACAATGAAAATCATTACTTGTTCGAAAACTTCAATATCCATTTGGAACATTTACGAACACCCCTCCTAAACGGAACAAGCCAACAAAACGATAGTTTTGGGGCGTCAGTTTGCCACAGGGCCAGGCTTTCGGACACGCTAACCGCGTTAAGTCGCCCATGCAAACTCACAGAGTCGCATTTTACCCTGAAGCGTTGGGGCGCGGCAACAAATTCGCCGCCCTATATTTTCCTCATGGAATAAATACAGAGCGGCGAAAGGCGAAGCGGAAAAACCAGCTCGGCCTAATGCACAACTGCCGTGATGTCTTTGATCGCGCCGCGTTCGGCCCAATGGCGCTCATCCTCGCTCGGCGGCTCAATCTTGGCAACGCGCACTGCTGCCATTTTGTAGTCCGGGATTTTGGCGCGCGGGTCAATTTTATCGATGGTCAGCTCGTTAGCGGCGGCCTCGGCGAAGTGGAAGGGTACGAAAAGCGTCCCAACCGGTGAGCGCCCCGTCACCAACGCGCGGCACACAATCCGACCGCGCCGTGAAGCCACCTCCACCCAATCGCCCGTTGCGATCCCCAGGTGTTCGGCGTCTTGCGGGTGAATTTCCACGACAGGGTCGGGGTAGATCGCGTCCAGTTGTGAGCGGCGGGTCATCGTGCCGCCGTGCCAGTGGAAAAGCACGCGACCGGTGCTCAAATGGAAGGGATAATCTTCGTTCGGCAGCTCGCTTTCCATCGTGAACTCCAGCGGCCAGAATTTGCCTTTGCCACGCGGCAAGCCATCGGCGAAAAGATACGGCGTGCCCGGGTGGTCAGGCGTGGGGCACGGCCAGTGTACGCCGCCTTCGCGCTCGATACGCTCGTAGGTGATGCCGTAAAACTGCGGCGTGACTCGGCGCATCTCCTCCCAAATTTCCTCGACGCTGGCGTAATCAAAGCCGGCGCTTTGTTCCACGCCGAGCAATGTCTCCATACGCCGCGCCAGATCGCTGACGATCTGCCAATCCGGGCGAGATTGGCCGACCAGCGGCAACACAGGGCGGATGCGCTGGATGCGGCGGTCGCTGTTGGTGAACGTGCCGTGCTTTTCGGCAAAGCTGGCAGCGGGCAAGATCACGTCGGCGTACTCAGACGTTTCGTTGGGGAAAATATCAATGCAAACCAAGAACTCCAACGCCTCGAACGCACGGCGGGCGTGCTCCAAGTTCGGCTCGCTCATCAGCGGATTTTCGCCCAGCAGCACCATCGCGCGCGTTGCCCCCGTCAGCGCACCATCTACGATCTCGGTCACGGTCAACCCGGGCGTAGGGGAAAGCTCGGTGTGCCAAGCCGCCTCGAACTTGGCGCGCGCCTGCGGATCGTCCACGCGCTGATAGCCCGTGTAGACGTTGGGCAAACCACCGCAGTCCGAGCACCCCTGGACGTTGTTCTGTCCGCGCAAGGGGTTTAGCCCTGTGCCGGGTTTGCCCAAGTTGCCGGTGAGCAACGCCAAGTTTGCCAACGAGAGCGTGTTTTCCGTGCCGTGCACGCTCTGACTGATGCCCATGCCCCAATAGATCGCGGCGTGGTCGGCAGAAGCGTACAGCCGCGCTGCTTGGCGGATTTTTTCCGCCGGAACGCCGCTTATCTGCTCGGCCCATTCCGGCGTAGAGTCGGCAATAGCCCGCGCGTATTCCTCAAAGCCTTCGGTGTGCGCGGCGATAAAGGCCTCGTCGTAGAGCTTTTCGGCGACGATCACGTTTGCCATCGCTTGGAAGACGGCCACGTCCGTCCCGGGTTTTTGTTGCAGCCAGAGCGTGGCAAATTGCGTCATTTCGATCTGGCGCGGGTCAACCACAATGAGCTTAGCCCCGTTTTGGCGGACGGCTTTTTTCATAAACAAGCTGATGACGGGGTGCGTTTCGGCGGTGTTGCTGCCGGTGATGATGAAGGTATCCAGGTGCTCCATTTCCGCGATGCTGTTGCTCATGGCGCTAGAGCCGATGGAAAGTTGCAGACCGGCCACGCTGCCCGCGTGACACAAGCGCGCGCAATGGTCAACGTTGTTGGTCTTGAGCACCGCGCGAATCCACTTTTGGAAGACGTAGTTATCTTCGTTGGTGGCCTTGGCCGAGGCAAACGCGCCGACGCTGTCGCCGCCGTGTTCGCGCACGATAGCGCTCAGCCGCTCGGCGACCAAGTTCAGCGCCTCGTCCCAGCTCGCCTCGCGCAGCTCCCCACCCTTGCGGTCGCGGATAAGCGGGGTGCGCAGACGGCGCGGGTGCGTGGTAAAGTCCAACCCGAAGCGTCCTTTAACGCACAAACGCCCGTAGTTGGGCGCCACGTCGAAGGGCGCTTCCACACGATAGATCAAGTCGTCTTTGACGTACAAATCCAGTTGGCAACCCACGCCGCAATAGGGGCACGTGGTGCGCACAATGCGGTCAGGGGACACAGATTCACGTGTTGACATAGGACGCTCCAAAAAATGGCGTGTAAATTCAGTAGTTCGGACTATACTAGTGTAGCAAACTTTTTCGGTTCAAGACTTTTTTGCCACAGAAAGGCTCGCCCATGCCAAGAGAATTAGCGGACATTCTGCAGCGCTACCAGGGGCGCGGGCGCGAGGCGCTTTTGCCGCTGCTGTGGGAGGTGCAAACCGCGTTCGGGCACGTGGACGCGGCAGCGGCCAGAACGATCTCCCAGACACTGCGCGTTCCGGAAGCGGACGTTTACGGGGTGATCGGCTTCTATACGCTCTTCAATGCTCTGCCCGAGGGCGAAACCACCGTGCATATCTGCACCGATCCGTCGTGCGCGCTGGCGGGCAGCGAAGAGCTGCTCGAACACACTTGCCAGGCGCTGGGCGTCCAACCCGAGGAAACCGCGTCGGACGGACGTTTTACGGTCAAGCGAACAACGTGCCTGGGGCTTTGCGAACACGCGCCGGCGGCGCTTGTCGCGCGGCGCGGCGAGGGATTGCACAGCGTGGCGCCTGCAGACGCGCAAACGCTGCTCAACGGAGCAAAAACCCCCGCCCGCGCCGACACACTCGGCGGCAAAGCGCACATTTTCCTCGGCGGGGCGGCTGGCGAGCGCGCCCAATCACTCGCCGAATACGGCGACTACGCCGCGTTGCGCCGTGCGCTCACCGAGCTGACACCCGAGCAAGTCAGCGCGGAGGTGGAGGCGGCGGGCTTGCTCGGACGCGGCGGCGCGGCCTTCCCCACCGGGCTTAAGTGGAAGTTCACGCGCGAGGCGCTCGCTCAACCGCACTACGCGATTTGCAACGCGGATGAAAGCGAGCCGGGCACCTTCAAAGACCGCGTGCTGATGGAACACAAGCCGCATCAGGTGCTAGAAGGATTGGCGTTGTGCGCCTACGCGATAGGAGCGCAGGAGGCGTACATCTTCATTCGCGGCGAGTATCCCGAAGCCGAGGGACGCTTGCGAGAAGCACTGGCCGAAGCTGAGGCGGCGGGCTTGCTCGGGGAGCGCGTGATGGGCACGGATTGGTCTTGCCGTGTGGAAATTCGGCGCGGGGCCGGCGCGTATATCTGCGGAGAGGAAACGGCGCTCTTCGAGGCCATCGAGGGCAAACGGGGCTACCCTCGGCTCAAGCCGCCCTACCCCACGACCAACGGCCTTTTTGACCGCCCCACCGCGATCAACAACGTGGAAACACTCAGCGCCGTTCCGGCCATCGTGCGCCAGGGCGCGGGATGGTTTCGGCAATGGGGCACAGAAAAAAGCAGCGGGACCAAACTCTTTTCGGTGAGCGGACACGTGCGGCGTCCGGGCACGTATGAAGCGCCCTTCGGCGTGACGTTGCGCGAGCTGTTGGAAGGCGCGGACTATTGCGGCGGGGTGCAGGGCACACTGCAAGCCGTGCTGCTTGGCGGGGCGGCGGGCGTCTTTTTGCGCGCGGACGAGATCGACGTGCCGCTGACGTATGAGGACTTGCAGACGCTCGGCGCGACGATGGGATCGGGCGCGGTGATGGTCTTTAACGACACGGTAGACTTGCGCGAGGTGTTGCGCGAACTGGCGCGCTTCTTCGCGCATGAGAGCTGCGGCAAGTGCTATCCGTGTCAGTTCGGCACACAGCGTCAGTTGGAAATCCTAGAGCGGCTGGACGCGCCGCTTCCGGGCGACCGCGCCCGACTGCTGGATATCGGCCACACCATGACCGAGGCGTCACTCTGTGGACTGGGCCAAACGGCGGCCTCCGCTGTGCTCAGCGCGATGAGCAAGTGGCCGCAGCTTTTCCCGAGCGAATAGGAGCAAGCGATGAGCGAAAGACCCCAAACCGTGACGCTGACCATTGACGGGCAGGAAGTAACCGTGCCCGTCGGCACAACTATTTTGGAAGCGGCGCGCGCGCTTGATGTGCATATTCCGACGATCTGTGAACACGAGGCCACCACCTCCGAGGGGCTGTGCCGTATCTGTGTAGTGGACGTGAACGGCGGGCGGCTGTTGCAGGCCGCATGTGTCACCGAGGCGCGCGACGGCATGGTCGTAGACACACGCAACGAGCGCGTCGAGCGAAGCCGTCGCACCGTGCTGGAGATGCTCAACGCAAGCGTGGATCTGAGCCAAGCGCCTGAAGTCCAAGATATGCTGGACGAGTACGGGGCCGACCGTGAACGCTTCCCGCAAGCGCTGCGCCGCGAACACGCGCTGCTCGACGACAATCCATTTTATGTGCGCGACTATAGCCAGTGCATTTTGTGCTGGCGCTGTGTGCAGGCCTGCGGCGAGGACGCACAATACGCCTTTGCGCTCACTCTGAGCGAGCGCGGCTTCCACACGCGCGTGGCGACGGCCTTTGACGCGCCCTTGCCGGAAACGGCGTGCGTTTTTTGCGGACAGTGCATCGGCGTTTGCCCCACCGGCGCGCTGAAGCCCAAGATCGAGTTCGAGTTGGAGCAAGGCTGGTCGGTGGAACAGGTCCGCGAGCACCTGGGGCAAGCGCGTAAGCGGCGCAAGCGCGCCTAGCTGTGCGCGATGAGGAGCACAGACCCAAACCCACTGCCGAGCGGCGCACAACCTTACACCTATTGGGAGTGGCACGGCGGGCAGGTGCATGAGGTACACGGCGGGCTGGTCAGCGAAACACGGCTGGCCGTGTACCTCAACGGGCAGTTGCTGGCCGCGCTGATGTGCAGCCCGCTGGAGATCGAAGCGCTGGCAGTGGGCTATGCGTACAACGCGGGGCTGCTAAGCACACGCGCGAACTTGCGATGGTTGGGCGCCAACGCACGGGGCAATGTGGTTGATCTGTACATCTGGCCGCCACCGCCGGCCTTGCCCGCTCCGCGCCTGATCACGTCAGGGTGCGGCGGAGACGGCGTGCAGGCGCTGGTTGAGGCGTTCCCCCCGCTGGAAAGCACGCTTGCCGTAACGCCGCAGGTGATCACGCGGTTGCTACGCGAGCTGGACGGGGCAGCCCGCCTTTATCAGGGCGTGCGCGGCGCGCACACCTCGATCCTGGCCGACGTGGACGGGCTGCGGCTGGCCGCCGAGGACATCGGTCGGCATAACACGCTGGACAAGTTGGCGGGCCGTGCGTTCCTGGAAGGCACACCTACACGCGACCACATCTTGGTTTCCAGCGGGCGGATCAGCTCCGAGATGGTGTTCAAGGCGCGGCGCATGGGCGTTCCGATTGTCGCCAGCCGCACCGCGCCAACCAGCGCCGCAATCCATTTGGCGGAGACGTGGAACATTTGCGCGGTGGGCTATCTGCGGCGCGACGGAATGCGCGTGTACACACACCCGCAGCGTCTGGGGCTGGCGGTGGCGCGCTAACGGAGGGGAGCGTGGGCGATCGGCAAACGCGCGCTGCATGGGAACGTCCGCCGTCGGCGGGGCGCGCCGCCCGTGCGCCATTCGGCGCACTACGCGCGGCGGATGCCGCGCGTCAGCCGCGCGCAGCGCGGCTCGGCGGCGCGCCCAAGGCGTCCACTCGCCGCAAACGCCCCATTGCGAGAAGACGGGGCGACTGCTAAACTCCAAGCGGCAACGAACACGCAACAGGGAGGCGGCGTAGCACGCCGCAAGGTGTAGATCGTGCGAAAATTCGGGCTTGTGGCGCTGATCGTAGCGCTGGCATGGAGCGCGGCAAGCGTCCGCGCGCAAGACGAGGGCGTGATCGCTGTGATCACCTCACCGACCGAAGGGCAACAGCTTTTCGGGCTGGTGAACATTGTTGGCAGCGCCCAATACGCGGGTGGATTTGACAGCTACACATTGGAATACAACGACCAGAGCGACCCCAACGCGCCCTGGCTGCTTGTGCAACCGCGCGTACAGCAACAAGTCGCCAACGACGTGCTGGGCACGTGGAACACCGAGGTTGTGCCGGACGGGTTTTACCGTTTGCGGCTGCGCGTCTTTTTGCCGGATGGCTCGGTCGGCGGTGAGTTTGTGGTTGGCAATCTGCAAGTGATCAACAGCGCGCCCACACCCGTCCCTACAGTGGCCGAGGCGAGCGGCGCGGCGCAGCTCACGCCGACGGCTGGGCCTTCCCCTACCCCGCTGATCCAACAACCGCCGAGCAACAATCCGGCAGCGGACACGACGGGCGGCGCAAGCGTCGCCGAGCCGACCTCCGCGCTGGCCCTGCCAACCGCGATCGCTGCGCCGCGCACGGTGCGCCGCGTGAACTTTGCGCGGGTGCGCTCGGCCTTTTGCAGCGGCGTTTATCTGGCGTTGGGTGTGTTCGGCGTGATGCTGATCTACCTGGCCGTGCGAGGCCGACTGCGTCCGCGCGCACAACGTTGGATGTGGCAGATTCAAGACAACTTCGACCGCGACGAGCCATAAACCTCTATGAGCAACGAACGCACGCTGATCGTCGGGCTGGGCAACCCGGGCGCCGAGTATGCCAACACGCGCCATAACGTAGGCTTCCGCTGCGTGGACGCGCTGGCGGCTGCGCATGGGCTGGAGTGGGCACGGCGCAAAAAGTCCAAGGCGCGCGTGGCCGAAGGGCGCATCGCGGGGCGGGCGGTGTTGCTCGCCAAGCCGCAAACGTACATGAACCTCAGTGGGAGCAGCGTCCAAGGGCTGGCCGCCTTTTACAAAATCCCTGCAGAGCGGATTTTGGTCATTTTCGACGACATGGATATTCCGTTGGGGACGTTGCGTATTCGGCCCAAAGGCGGCTCGGGCGGACACAAAGGCATGGCGGACATCATCCGCAAGCTGGGCACGCAAGATTTTCCGCGCATCCGCTTCGGCATCGGGCGCCCGCCGGAGCGCATGGACCCCGCCGCATACGTGCTGCGACCGTTCCGCGCCGAGGAACTGCCACTGGTGACGCGCACAGTTGAGCGCGTGGTGAGCGCTGTAGAAACGTGGCTGGCAGAGGACATCAACGCGGCCATGAACCGCTACAACGGCGCTGAGCCGCATCCCTCCACGCCGCCCCTACCCTAAGCGAAACGACCTCCTATGTACCTCAGCGGACTTTTGCGCTTCTTACGTCAAACCGAAGCCTACCAAGAGCTGGTTTATAGCTTGCGCGCGGGCGAACCCGTCCCGGACCAGCACATGCCGCGCGCCGCCACGCCGTATCTGCTGGCGGCGCTGGCCGAAGACATCGGGCGTCCGATCCTGGTGCTGAGCGGACCTCCAGAGCGCGCCCACACGCTCAGTGAACAGATCCCCGTGTGGCGCACACTCCGTTCCCCAACGCTGCGCTTCAGCGAACCCGGCGCGCCTTTTTACGTGCGCGCGCCCTGGCCCGCGTCCACCATCCACGAGCGGCTGAGCACGCTCGGCGCGCTGGTGAAGCCGATCAATTGGCGGAGCGAGGACGCAGAAGCTCCCCAACCGCTGATCGTCGCCTCGGCTTATGCGCTGATGGAAAAGACGTTGCCCGCCCGCGAGTTCCGCGCGCGCTCGCGGCTGCTGCGCGTGGGGATGCGCGTGGAAATGGAAAAACTGCTGCGCACCTTGCAGCAAATCGGCTACACGTCCGCCTCGGTGGTCGTGGAGGCGGGCACGTTCAGTCGGCGCGGCGGGATCGTGGATGTGTACCCCATCACCGCCAACGCGCCCGCGCGGATCGAGTTTTTCGGCGACGAGATCGAAAGTCTGCGCACCTTTGCCCCCTCCACGCAACGCTCCCAAGAGCCACTGAAGCAGGTGGTCATCACGCCCGCGCGAGAGGCGCTGCCGCTGCACACGCCCGCGTTGGCCGAACGTTTGCGAGACTGGTTCGCCGCGCTACCCAAAGATGACCCCGCTTCTCCCGCTTCGGACTACGAGCCGCTGAGCTTGGGCGCGACCTTCCCGCAGATGGAATTCTATTTGCCGCTGCTTCACGCTCAGCTCGCCAGCCTGCTCGCCTACCTGCCGGAAAACGCGCTGATCGTGGTGGAAAACTGGGGCGCGCTGCAAGACGCGGTCGAGACGCTGGAAGAGCAAGCCGTGCGCACCCGTCAGGAACGCGAAGCGGCGGGATATTTGCCACCCAATTACCCCATCCCGTACATGACATGGGCAGAGCTGCAAGACGAGCTTTCCTTCCGCGACGTGCTCCACCTGGGCGCGCCGAGCACACCGTCCACGCTCGGCAGCGCGCCGACGGTCGGGCAGCTTTTCGCGCCGCAACAACGCTACGGTGGGCAGTTGCGCCGCTTGATGACCGCCATCGCCCAGCATTACGACCAAAGCGAGACCATCGTGGTTGTGACGCCCCAAGCTCAACGCCTGGCCGACTTGGCGAGCGAGCAAGGCCTTACATCGCGTGTGCGCACCTCCTACGTTCTCCCCTTCGGGCCGACCAACCCGCTGACCTTCATCGAGCAAACGCTCAGCGAAGGCTGGCAACTGAGCGCGCCGGAAGGCACACTGCACATCCTCACCGACGCGGAAATTTTCGGCTGGCAGCGCGCCGAGCCGCGCCGCCGCCCTCACAAACGCGCCACCGCGCCGGAAGAACACTTCGCGGACTTGCACGCGGGCGACTACGTGGTGCACACCAACTATGGCATCGGGCGCTTTGTCGGCTTGCAACGCCGCACGCTGGACGGCCACGAACGCGAGTACCTGGTGGTGGAATACGCGGGCGGGGACTTGCTCTACGTGCCGATCCACCAAGCCGACCGCCTGACGCGCTACGTGGGCGTGGGCGACCAACCGCCGCAAGTGCATCGGCTGGGCACGCCGGATTGGCAGCGCGCCAAAAAGCGCACCCAGCGCGCCGTGCAAGAAGTGGCGCGCGAGCTACTGGAGCTTTACGCCGCACGCGAACACGCCCCTGGACACGCCTTCAGCCCAGATACCCCTTGGCAACGCGAACTCGAAGCGTCCTTCCCCTATCTGGAAACCGAGGATCAGCTCCGCGCGCTGCACGAAGTTAAAGCGGATATGGAACGCCCCCGCCCAATGGACCGCGTCATTTGCGGCGACGTAGGTTACGGCAAAACCGAGGTGGCGTTGCGCGCAGCCTTCAAGGCGGTGGCGGACGGTAAACAGGTTGCCATGCTCGTCCCAACCACCGTGCTCGCCCAACAGCACTACAACACCTTTCGCCAACGGTTGCACGCCTTCCCGATCACGGTGGAAATGCTCTCTCGCTTCCGCACGCCCGCCGAACAGCGCCGCATCCTGCACGGGCTGGCACAAGGCACAGTGGACATCGTGATCGGCACACACCGACTCTTGCAAGGCGACGTGCAGTTCAAAGATTTGGGGCTGCTGATCATTGACGAGGAACAGCGCTTCGGCGTGACGCACAAAGAGTATATCAAGCAAATGCGCACCGAAGTTGACGTGCTC
>JALSSH010000279.1 GCA_026984385.1 Ardenticatenia bacterium
ACGACTCCCCCGAAAAGCTGCTCAGTGCGGAGGAATACTTCAATCGCGGGAATGCGCGCTACGACCAAGGCGACCTAGCGGGCGCTATCAAGGATTACACCCAGGCCCTCCAGCTCGACCCCAAACTCGCCCTCGCCTACAACAATCGCGGGAATGCGCGCAGAAAACAAGGCGACCTGGCAGGCGCTATCGAGGACTACAACCAGGCCCTGCGGCTCGACCCTAAACTCGCCCTCGCCTACAACAATCGCGGGCTTGCGCGCAGAAAACAGGGCGACCTGGCAGGCGCTATCGCGGACTACGAGCGCTATTTGGAAGTCGGCGGCGGACCAAACACAAGAAACGCCGAGCGCCTCATCCGCGAGCTACGCGAGCAGCTCAAAGACTAGGGCGCGGCGCCCCGCTATTGCAATCGCCCCCCACATCTTTTATAGTTGACATGCCGCAAAACGCCCCCACATCGGCTCGGGCGGCGGCTCTGGTCATCGCAATTTCCGCCGACCGCTCTCCGCGCGGTCGCCCTTAGCGCGCACGGGCGGATCGTAGCGTCGGCGCTCACCACACAGTCAGGAAGGCTGCTCATGTCCACCGATCCCCCACGCGATCCCGCCCTCAACGAGCGACGGATCGCAGGCGTGCGGTTTTACCCCGTCGGCAAGCTCTACTACTTCAGCAGCGAGCACCTGCCGGACTTGCGGGTGGGCGACTATGTGATCGTGGAAACCTCGCGCGGACGCCAATTGGGGCAGATCATGCTCTTTTTGACGCCGGAAGAAGACGAGGCCGAACGCGAATACAAGCCCATCTTGCGGCTGGCGACGCCGGTTGACTTGCTGCAACAAAAGATTTGGCAGGCGCGCGAGCCGGAGGCCTTGCAAACGTGCCAAGCCAAAGCGCAGGCGCTGGGCGGCTTTGCGGACGCCAAATTTGTCGCCGCGCAATACAACTACGACGGCTCGCTGTTGACCTTCCTTTTCAACGCGGAAGAAAAGCTCAACACGTCCAAGTTGCGCAGCGCGCTCCAGCGCAGCTTTAAGGCGCGCGTCGAGGTGCGGCAGATCGGCCCGCGCGACGTGGCGAAGTTGCTCGGCGGCATGGGCGCGTGCGGCTTGGAGCGTTGTTGCTCCTCGTTCCTCACCGACTTTAGCCCGATCTCGATCAAAATGGCGAAGGCGCAGGGTATCTCGCTCAACCCGTCGGAAATTACGGGCATGTGCGGGCGGTTGCGCTGCTGCCTGATCTACGAGTACGAGCAATACGTGGAGGCGCGCGGCAAGCTGCCCAAGCGCAACAAGCGCATCGGCACGCCCTACGGCGAGGGCAAGGTGATTGACGTGCACCCGCTGCGGGATTCGGTCACCGTGTTGGTGGGCGAGTTGCGCCACGAAGTGCCGCGCGAGGAGCTGATCCCGTTGGAAGAGTGGGCGGCCATGCAAGAAAAAGCCGCGCTCGGTTGCGCGGTGAGCGCGGGCGGCGCGTGTGAAGTGCGCGCACGTCGCGCCAAAGCCGATCACCGCGCAACAGCCCCGCGCCGTGAAGAAAAAGCCGCGCCCGCTGCGGAAGGCGGCAAGTCGGCGGAAGAGAAGCCGCGTGAGGGCAAGCCCGGGCGCTCCAAGTCTCGGCGCACCCGTCGCGGTCGCAAACGTCGCCCGCGCGGGAAAAAGCCGAACTCGTCGCATTGATCGCGGCTTAGGTTTTCGTGGGGCGCTCGCCGCCCCGCACCCCGCTTACTTCAAACGCGGCACACGCGCCAACACCGCACACAGCACCTCTTGGGGCGTGGTGTTGAGCTGTTCGGCGATCTCCCCGACGGCGAGCACACGGCGGCCTTGTTGCCCCAACAGCACGACCTCCTCGCCCAGCTCCACCCCTTCGATATGCGAAATATCAATCGCGGTCACGTCCAACCCCACTTGGCCGAGCACGGGGGCGTATTCGCCGCGCACCAGCACATGCTGCCAACCGAGCGGGCCACGTCGGAAGCCGTCCGCAAAGCCGACCGGCAACAGCGCGATATGCCGCTTGGCGTTTGAAGCACCGTAGCGCGCGTTTTGGGGCGCGGCGCGCTTGATCTGCCCGATGACGGTTTTCCACTCCAGGGCCGGGGAAAAGTCCGCAGGCAGGGGAGCAAACGGCCCGGGCGCCAGCCCGTAAAGCGCGCTGCCCACCCGTACCATGTTAAAGCGCGCTTCGGGCACGTGGAGCGTAGCGGCGGAGTTGGCGATATGCTGATAGCGGAAATGAAAACCCGCCGCGCGCACCGGCGCGACCAAGTCCTCGAAGGCTTGGGCGTGTTCGCGGGCGGCTTCGAGGTCGTTATGCGCGTCCGGCAACTCGGCGTAGATGCCCTCGATTTCCAGATGGGGCATGTGGGCCATGTTGCGGAAGAAAAGCGTGACATCTTGCGGGCGCAATCCAAACGCCCCCGCCCCGAGCAAGTCGATCTTGACGTGGGCGCGGATCGGCTGGTCGGCTTCCTCGGCGGCGCGGTCGAAGTGGCGGGCGGTTTCCACGTCGTAGAGCGCAACGGTCAGCTCGTGGTGGAGCACATCGCGCGCGGCCCAGGGCGGCACGTAGCCGTCGATCAGAATGGGCGCGCCGATCCCCGAAGTGCGCAAGGCCAAAGCCTCGTCCAGCGAGGAAACGGCCAAATAGTCCGCGCCGTTGTTAAGCGCGGTAGTGCTGACGGCGACCGCTCCGTGCCCGTAGGCGTCCCCCTTAACGACGGCCATCAGCGCCACGTCCGCCCCGA
>JALSSH010000280.1 GCA_026984385.1 Ardenticatenia bacterium
CGATTGCGCCCATCACCAACACGCTTAGCATCCAAACACGCAGCCAGCGAGCCATATTGCGCTATCCTTTGCCTTGTCCAAAGCGATAGCTATAGTTTTAGCCGCATGACGGCGCAAACGCCAACGTGCCCGTCATACGTGTTCCCTCCGCAAAGAGCTGTTGGCCCTGCTGCTGCCCACTTGCACTTGCACGCCACATTAGTCTGCATTTTTCCGCGACGGCGTATATACTCACCAGGGGAAACCGTACACACATAGCGAAAAAAAATCATGCCCCACCCAGCCCAACTCGGAGCGTACATCCGCGCGGCACTAGGCGGTGTGCTGCTCGTAGCGTTAAGCGCGTGCACACTGGCGCGCGTGGAAAGCTCGCCGCAAGCCGTGCGCGCCAAGCTCGCCGCGCAACTCACCGCCACCCAAAACGCGCACATGGCCGCCAGCGCCTTATGGGAGCGTTTGATCGCGGGCGAAACCGTCTCCTGCCAGGAAACAATCCCCACACCGCCCCCACTGACGCTGAGCGAGCGCGAGTTGCGCGCGCATCCGGTCGCCGCCCCCATGCTCGACGCGCTACAAAACGCCCGCCGCTCACTTCAGACCGCTGCGGACTTGTGGCAGGGGGTTTGCACCACGACGGACGCGGTCGTCCCGTTGGAAACAGCGCGCGCTGCCCGTCAAGCGCTCCAAACAGCCGACGCTGCGTTGGAAGAAGCCGCCGCGTTGCTCGCCGGATGGTAAGCAGCGCGGATCGCTATAAATGCGTACAATAAAGGCGTCGCGCAACCCCAACAAGCACACTAAGCGAGGGCAATCATGGCAAAACAAATCGGCATACTCACCGCAGGCGGAGACAGCCCGGGCCTCAACGCCGCCATCCGAGGCGTCGGCAAAGCGGCGGGTGGCGCTTTCGGCATGAACGTGATCGGCTTTCGAGACGGCTTTCGCGGGCTGGTGGAAAACCGCACCGTGTTTCTGGACCGCGCCGCGCTCTCCGGCATCCTCACACTCGGCGGCACGATCTTGGGCACGAGCCGCGACAAGCCCCATCGGATGCCGATGGGCGGCAAAGAAATGGACATGACCGACGTCATCGTCGCCAACTACGAAAAGCATAACTTGGACGCGCTCGTTTGCTTGGGCGGCGGCGGCACGCAAAAAAACGCCTATCGCCTGATGCAAAAAGGGCTGAACGTGATCACGTTGCCCAAGACGATCGACAACGACGTGGCCCGAACCGACGTCACTTTCGGCTTTGACACGGCGCTCAGCATCGCCACCCAAGCCATAGACCGTCTTCACAGCACCGCCCACAGCCATCACCGTATTATCGTGGTAGAGGTGATGGGGCATAATGCCGGTTGGCTGGCGCTGGGTGCGGGCATCGCGGGCGGCGCAGACGTGATCCTGATTCCGGAGATACCCTACGACGTGGACAAAGTGGCCGAGGCTATCTTAGAGCGCAGCCGCAGCGGTAAAGGGTTCTCTATTGTGGCCGTTTCTGAGGGCGCGATAGAAAAATCCGACTACGAGGCCATCCACGCCATCGAAGAACAAATCCGCGCCGCCCGCGAAAAAGGCGACAAAGCGCTCCGTAAAAAGCTGCGCAAAAAGTTGGACGCACTTTACGCTCACCAGGGCGATAGCACCGTGCGCCTGGCGCGCCGTCTGGAAGAACTCACACGCCTGGAATCGCGCGTGACCATCCTGGGACACTTGCAACGCGGCGGCACGCCCACCGCTGCCGACCGCCTGCTGGCAACGCGGCTGGGCACGGCTTGCGCCGATTATGTGGAAAAGGGCGTCTTCGGCGTGATGGTGGCCGCGCGCGGTGAATACACCGAGCCGGTCCCGCTGGAAGAGGTCGCCGGACACCGCAAAACCGTTCCGATAGACCATCCCTGGATCGTCAGCGCGCGGCGTATCGGCACAAACATGGGCGACTGAGAAAGAGCGCCCCCCTATGAGCACCACACAATGGCTTTGGCTGCTCGGCGTTTGGCTGATGTTCGGCGTGATCTTCGGTTATTTGGGCACGCTGCCATTGATGCGCCGCCGCGAACCCGACCCCGCCGACGACCCCGCGAACTACGGCTTGCCGCGCCAAGAAGTGCGCTTTCCGGCCCGCGACGGGTTGGAGCTGGGGGGCTGGTGGATTGCCGCCGAAAGTCCGCGCGGCACGGTGATCGTCTGCCCCGGGCAAAACGGCAGCGCGGACAAAGACGTGCCCCAAACCGTGCCCTTACATCAAGCGGGCTTCAACGTGTTGCTCTTTGACTGGCGCGCGCATGGCCGTTCGCAGGGCGAAATGGTGACGCTCGGCGCGCTGGAGCAAGCCGACTTGCTCGGGGCGTTGGACTACGCCCAGCAGGAACACGGCGCGGAGCGCGTGGGGGTGCTCGGGCTAAGCATGGGCGCGGGCGTCGCGCTGATGGTCGCCGCACAAGACGAACGGATCGCGGCGTTGGTGCTCGACGGTGCATATCCCACGTTGCGGGGGTTGCTCACCAACTATCTGCGGCTGCATGGCGTGCCGCGCCGTATCGGACGGGCGATAATGGGAACGGTGTTGCTGATGGGGTCGTTGCGCGCGGGCTATTTGCTTTTGGACGTGCAACCGCGCAAGTTGGCGCGCCGTGTGCGCGTCCCGACGCTTTTTATCCACGCCGAGCGCGACGAGTTCGCCTCTGCTGAGGAAGTCGAGAAGCTGCGCACCCAGATCGACGCACCCGCCGCGCTCTGG
>JALSSH010000281.1 GCA_026984385.1 Ardenticatenia bacterium
TCCTTATCGCGCGGCTTGTGGGCAAAAACACACGCATTCGCTATACTGCGCACCGCCCGAACGGAAACCGGCCCGCCAAAGGAGGTGCACCGCCCATCACGAACGGGGGAACATCAGCGCAAGGCCCTACACCGCCCGTGTGTAGGGATACGAGGAGGCGGTTTCTCGCCACGCGGCGAGACTAACGCCGAGCAATCGGCGGAAAATCGAAGTTCTGCGGATGCCGCCAGGGGGTTGCGCCACCCTCCTCGTCCGTTCCCTCCCAAACCAAGCCGCGTCACAAAGCCCCTCGGCAACGGGGGGACAAAACACGCGGCGCGTGGCGCTCAACACCAACACGCATCGTATTTGCGAGCAAGGCTCACGCGCTCCGCGCTGCGCCATATTTTGGTGCGCCGCGTCGGAACGGTGCGCCCTGCTCTGCACCCTGGGAGGAAAAAGCGCATGTGTGGAATCGTCGGTTACATCGGCCCACGAGAAGCCACCCCGATCATCCTGGAAGGTCTGCGCCGCCTGGAATATCGCGGCTACGATTCGGCAGGGTTGGCCGTGCTGCAAAACGACCAGATCGCCGTGCGGCGTGACGTGGGCAAGCTGGAAAACCTGGCTCGCCAGGTGGCCGCCGCCCCGCTTAACGGGCACGTCGGCGTCGGCCATACGCGCTGGGCGACACACGGCAAACCCAGCCCCACCAACGCCCACCCCCACGTCAGCCACAACGGGCGCACGGTGGTTGTGCACAACGGCATCGTGGAAAACTTCCACGAGCTGCGCGCCGAGCTGCAAGCCGCAGGCGTTCGCTTCCGCTCGGAAACCGACACCGAAACGATCGTCCACCTGATCCAGCGCGAATTAGACGACGGACACCCGCTGACCGAGGCGGTGCGGCGCGCGGTGCGCCGTTTGCGCGGCGCGCACGCGATCGTCGTGCTCAACGCGGACGCCCCCGACCGCCTGATCGCGGTGCGCGTCGGCAACGCGGGCGGCGTGGCGCTGGGCGTGGGCGCGGGGGAAATGTTCATCGCCTCAGATGTGCCCGCCATTCTGGAACATACCCGCCGCATGGTCTTCCTAGAAAGCCGCCAACTCGCCACCGTCACGCGCGACGGCTGGACGCTCCAAACGCTGGAAGGCGAGCCGATAGAGGGGCAAGTTCACACCATCCCTTGGGACCCGGTCAGCGCGGCGCGCGGGGAATACAAGCACTTCATGGCTAAGGAAATCCACGAGCAACCCCGCGCGCTCACCGACACGCTACGCGGACGGCTGGACTTCCGCAGCGGAAAGGTCTGGTTGCCGGACTTGCCCTTGAGCCAAGAGCAGGCGCGCGCGTTGCAACGCATCGTCACGGTCGCTTGCGGCACAAGCGCCTATAGCGGGCTGGTCGGGCGCTTTTTGATCGAGCGCCTGGCGCGCGTGCCGGTGGAGGTAGACTACGGCAGCGAATATCGCTACCGCGACCCGATCCTGGACGCGCGCTGTGCGGTGCTGGCGATCACCCAGTCCGGCGAAACGGTGGACACGCTCGCCGCGATGGAAGAAGCGCGGCGCAAAGGCGCGCGGCTCTGGAGCATCGTCAACGCCATCGGCAGCCAGGCCATGCGCCTCGCCGACGGCGTGATCACCATGCAGGCCGGCCCCGAGATCGGCGTGGCGAGCACCAAGGCGTTTACCGCCAGTATCGTTGACCAATATTTGCTGGCGCTCTACTTGGCGCAAAAGCGCGGCACGCTTTCCGCCGAAGCCGCCCGCCAACACGCGCGCGATCTGGCGCGCCTGCCGGACTTGGTCGGCCAGGCGCTGGAAGGCGAAGCCCAGATCGAAGCGCTGGCCGCCAAGCTCTATCACTACGAGCATTTCCTTTACTTGGGGCGCGGCATCAACTACCCCATCGCGCTAGAAGGGGCGCTCAAGCTCAAAGAGGTGAGCTACATCCACGCGGAAGGCTACCCTGCCGGCGAGATGAAACACGGCCCGATTGCGCTGATTGACGAGGGGATGCCCGTGTTGGCTATCGCCTTGCAAGACGCCCTCTACGAAAAAATGCTCAGCCAGATCGAGCAAGTGCGCTCACGGGGCGGGCGCGTGATCGCGCTGGCGACGGCAGGCGACGAGGCGATCCGCGAGAAGGCCGACCATGTGCTTTACGTGCCGCCGACGCCGCCGCTGCTCAGCCCGATGGTGAGCGTCATCCCGCTACAGTTGCTGGCCTATCATGTGGCGCTGCGGCGCGGTTGCGACGTAGACCAGCCGCGCAACCTGGCTAAGAGCGTCACGGTGGAGTGAGCGTCCTTCCAAAACATCAAGCGGCGAACTTGACTTTTTAACACGTTTCACATAATATAGTTATGTGGAACGTGATTTTTTGTCGAGTTCATTCACCATGAAGCATCGTGCGTTTTTCCGTACCCATCCGGTGTTCACCGGAGAGGAACTGGCCCAGCACCTCGCCGCGAAGGGGGCGGTCGGCCCCAGGACACAAGAGGCACTGCTAGCCTACTACAAAAAAACAGGCCGCCTAATCTCCGTCCGTCGGGGGGTGTACGCCGTTGTGCCCGAAGGTGCTAACGCCGCCTCCTATCCTGTGGACCCCTTTCTTATAGCAGCTAAGCTGACAAAGGACGCCGTGCTTTCCCACCATACCGCGCTGGAGTTTCACGGTTACGCCTATTCGCTGCACCAGCACTTTACCTATACCGCCGCTCGCCCCCTGCCAACCTTCACCTTTCGG
>JALSSH010000282.1 GCA_026984385.1 Ardenticatenia bacterium
CGCGCGGGCGCGCTGGGCAGCTCTGGCACGGGCGCGGGGCCTCGGAACTGCTCCCAGGCTTGCAAAATCGCCGCCTCGTCCACCGCCTCACGGAAGCGCACCGCAACGTGCACTAAGTGCCCGTCCAACACCGGCACGCGCGTACACGTGGCGCTGATCGTGCAGTCCAGCATCTCCACATGGTCATCGGCCAGCGCGCCCAACATCTTGCGCGGCTCGGTCTCCAATTTTGGCTCTTCCCCGCCGATATACGGAATCACATTGTCCATAATATCCAGCGCAGGCACGCCCGGGTAGCCCGCCCCGCTGATCGCCTGTTGGCTGATCACCGTCAGCGCTTCGATCCCAAAGCGGCGCAGCGGCGCAAGCGCCATCGCTACCGGTGCGCTGGTGCAATTGGAGTTGGTGACGAGCGCCCCCTCCCAGCCGTAAACGCGGCGTTGCACATCTACCAACGCCACGTGCTCGGCGTTGATCTCCGGCAGCAGGATCGGCACGTGCTGGTGCATCCGATAGGCGCGCGCGTTGGAGCACACCACATGCCCGCTTTCTGCCAAGCGCCACTCGACCGTTTCAGCCACGTCGCCCGGCAGCGCGGAAAACACGATCCGCGATTGCAGTTCGGCCCCCAGCGGCAACACACGTTGCGCGGCGATTTGCGGCGGGGGCGTGCCGCCCACGACCCAACGCGCCGCCTCATCGTAAGTGCGTCCGGCGCTGCGGTCGCTGGCGACCAGCTCTGCGATGCGAAACCAGGGGTGGCCTTCCAGCAATTGCACAAAACGCTGCCCGACGGCGCCGGTTGCGCCGAGCACGGCCACGTCGATCGGGGACTGGGGGACTTTCATGGTGTGCGCTCCTCTCGTGTGCTGAGGCGTCCAAAGCGGGGCGATGCTAACACAGCGCCCGCCTGCCGACAATCGGCGTGCTGGTGCAATTTCCCCAAGCGCGCCACACAAAAAAGGCGTCGGCTCTACGCGGACGCCTTCAAAAGCCTATGCGGAAACGAGCGCGTTAAGCGGGGCGCTCCGCTGACTCATCCAGCGCCGTTTCCACCGTTTCACCCGCGGCGTCTTCTTCATAGCGCCAAATCTCGCTGGCGCGGTCAATGAAGAGCACCCCGTCCAGGTGATCGATCTCGTGTTGGAAGACGCGCGCCAACCATCCCCGCGCTTTGATGCTGAGCGGCTTGCCGTGCCGATCTTGCCCGCGCACGGTGATCGCTTCGTGCCGCGAAACCGTGCCGTAAATGCCCGGGATGGAAAGACACGCCTCGACCCCGTCCACCATCTCCCGCGAGCTGCGAATGATCTTGGGGTTGAGCACGATATGCAACACGCCCGCGTCCTCGCCGTATTCCTCGCGAGAGTGCTCATCGTCCGGCAGCCGCACCACGATCAGCCGCTGGCTTACGTTCACCTGCGGGGCGGCCAGCCCGACGCCCGGAGCTTCTAACATCGTCTCGACCATATCGTCAATCAGCGCTTGCAACTTCGGATCATCAAAGCGTTGGATGCGGTGCGCCTTTTTGCGCAGCACCGGATCGGGAATGTGTACAACTTTCCGAACCGCCATAGTCCACTTGTCCTTACAACCCGCCCAATCTGCCCTGATTGTAGCGGATAGGGTGGCTAATTGTAAAGCGTTCGCAATTGCCGAATGGCGCTCAGCGCTCCGGATGCGCTTGGAAAAAGGCGACGATCTGGTCTATGGTCTCGTCGAGTGACGTGCGCGGCTGCCAGCCGATGACCGCTTCGATCTTGCGCAAATCCGGCACGCGGCGGCGCATATCCTCAAAGCCCGCTTCATACGCCTGTTCGTAGGGGATCAGCACGATCTCGGAATGGCTGCCCGTGCGTGCCTTGACGCGCTCGGCCAGCTCGCGGATGGTCACTTCTTCGTTCGAGCCGATATTGAAGACTTCGCCGTTGACGCGCCCCAGCACGTCGTCGCGCCCCAAATGCGCGATGGCGTCCACCACGTCGTAGACGTTGGCGAAGCAGCGGCTTTGTTGCCCGTCTCCGTAAACCTGAATCGGCTCATCGGCCAGCGCCCAGCGCACAAAACGCGGCACGACCATCCCGTAATGCCCCACTTGACGCGGCCCCACCGTGTTAAAAAGGCGGAAAATGGTCACGGGCAAACCGGCGGACTTGTGATAGGCCAACGCCAAGAACTCGTCCAGCGCCTTAGACGCTGCATAGCTCCAGCGGTGTTTGTCCGTCGGGCCGAGGATGCGGTCGTCGTCTTCGCTGAAGGGCACTTTGACGCCCTTACCGTAGACCTCTGACGTGGAAGCCAGCAAGACCCGCCGCCGATAGCGTCGCGCGGTTTGCAACACCACTTCCGTTCCGCCTACGTTGATCGAAAGGGTGTCAATCGGGTTGTGGATGATCGAGAAAACGCCCACCGCCGCCGCCAGGTGATAGATCACGTCGCATTCGCTGACCAAGCGATCCATCACGGCGGCGTGGCGGATATCTTCAATGGCGTAATGAAAAGCGGGCACGCCTTCGAGGTGCGCGATGTTTTCAAAGCTGCCGGTAGAAAGGTTGTCAATAATCGTGACGCGGTCGCCACGTTCGAGCAATTTTTCGGCGAGATGACTGCCGATAAAACCGGCGCCGCCGGTGATGAGCGCATGAGACATGGTTTCGCCTTTGTGCTATGCTGTTCCCGTTCAGAAGCGTAAATCGCACCCTATGATACGCGGCGAGGGCCAGAACGCC
>JALSSH010000283.1 GCA_026984385.1 Ardenticatenia bacterium
CGGTCACCCTGTGTGCCCTGGAATTCCCATAGTTCAAAATAATCAACCGCTGTGATCTGTCCGGTGACCGTCTCTCCGTAGCGGATCGTGCCGCCAACCGCCGCCTGGACACCTAACGGCACGGGCAATAGAGCCACCGCCAACGCGACCGCGAGAATGAGCGTGAATACGCGCGAGAACCGTAACGATACCATGCGGAACTCTCCTCAATAGCTAACTTGCGTGACGGGGCAAGCAGATTCGTAGCCTGCGAAATGACATGGTTCACAACCTACTATCCCGTAGGGGCGTGACCGTAGCGTGACCGAATCACCCTACGGCTGCGCTTTTACAACTTTTTGCCCGCGCCTTTATGACATTTTACACCCGCAGACTTCGGCAAGGTTCGCGCGCGTGCAGACCCTCAAAGCGCTTTTAAGCGGCAGTGCCGGAAAGCTCGACCGCTTCGAGATCGCACTTGCCGCACTCGCCAGAACGGATCACGGCGACTTTGACCAGCAACGGGCCGATCAGTTGTACGGCAAACAGCGTGGCGGGCACCAGCGTAGCGATCATTTCGGCCAAGTCGTCGCCTTCTGTCCCAACGCCTGCAAAGCGCGTTGCAGAAGCCAGCGCCAAGCCGATGGCTACCCCGCCCTGGGAAAATAGCGCCAGCCCCACGTTGTCACGGATAACAGGCATGGCCCCTGCAATGTATCCCCCAAACCAGGACCCAACATATTTGCCCACCATGCGCAACACAAAATACGCCAGCCCCACCACGCCGACTTCTGGCAGCAGGTCCAACCGCAGGCCGGCGCCGACCAGAGCAAAGAAGAGAATGTAGATCACGGGGCCGGTTTGCTGGATGGTGAACTGAATGTAATGCCCGTTGCGCTCGGAACGGTTGACCACCACGACGCCCATTGTCATCGCGGTGAGAATAACCGAAAGATGCAACGTGTGTGAAAGGCCGGCCACCACAAAGATCATGGCGATGGAAACGACCATCGCGTCGTGCTTGTGGCGATCTTCATGGCGCGCGCGGAGGTGGTTCATCACAAAGGTGAGGAACAATCCAAACGCCACGCCAACCAGCAGCGAGCCGCCGATCTCAAAGAGTGGGAACTCCAACATCTCCCACAACGAAATTTCCCCGCCGCCGGTGAGCAAACTCCCCAAGCTGAGCGAGCCGCCGTTTTCTAGCAAAGGCACGGCCAACGCCGCCGCAATGCTGTAGACCAACAGCGTCAGCGCGTCGTCAATGCCAACTACAGCGATAAGCGCGGTGGTCATCGGCCCTTTGGCTTTGTACTCGTTTAGCACGTCCAGCGTAGCCGCAGGAGATGTCGCCATGCCGATAGCGGCCAACACCATCGCTGCCGCCAGCGAGCCGGTGAGCCAATAGACCGCCGCAAAGACCAACGCAAACGCACCGAGCGCCTGCATGATCACGATCCAGACGATACTTTTGCCCAGCTTACGTAGCTCACCAAAGCGGAGATGTTCCCCCATCTCAAAGCCGATGAGGCCCAGCGCCAGTTCGGTGACAAAGATCAGATTATCGTTAAGCTCTTGGGGCACAACGCCCAACACGGAAGGGCCAAGCACCGTACCCGCCACAATGAAGCCCACCACCTGGGGAATACCCAGGCGTCGGAAAACGTGCCCGACAAAGAATGAGCCGAGAATAATCAGCCCCACAATAGCGAGGAAATCCAGTTCTTTGGGGAACAGTTCAATCATTAATGCTTTTCCCTTTCTGCCCTCTTGATGACAAATCGCGGCTGTACACGGCGGCCTCTATGATGCTTAAGCCGCCGTTTCAGAATGTAAAGGTAGCGGGATAAAAACACAACACAAGTCGGGTCAAGGCCAAGTGAGGGCGTGTAAAAGTTCGTGGGTGCTTCCCTAACCGTATCCTTGTAAATGAGCGCAAAGCAAAGAAGCAGGGCCGAAAAGGTTACGCAGATACCCCGGCTCAATTGTGCTGCAAAGTGATTGCTTGGCACCCTGATTTATGTTAGGATGGTGGCTACATTCACAAAGCAGGCTCTAGCGACTTATTGGTATGGCGTTGGCATAGTGTCTTGGTGTTTTTGGCGGTACATTTCCTGTTTGGTTGAGGGCCTATGCAAGTAGAATTTTGGAAGTCTCCCCAGTTCGACCGTGTTATCAACCTCCTGTTACCCCTCTTTGCGGTACTTCTGGCGTTACTCGTTGGCGCAGTCATCATTCTTTTAATGAACGCCAATCCCATTGAGGCATATCAGGCTCTGTGGAAAGGCGCGTTCGGCACAAAAAATGCCGTCGCGAACACTTTCATCAAAGCAACCCCGCTTTTGCTCGTCGGCATCGGCATCTGCATCAGCTTTCGCGGCGGTGTGATCAACATCGGCGGCGAAGGGCAGATGATCGTCGGCGGGCTGGCGGCACTCGGCCTCGTGCTCACCTACCCGAACGCTGACCCGGGGGTGATGATCCCTACCGCGCTCGTCGCCAGTTTTGTGGCCGGAGCGGCTTGGGGTGGCATCGCAGGCGTTTTGAAAGCCTATTTCAACGTCAACGAAATCCT
The DNA here is from genome assembly GCA_026984385.1 of Ardenticatenia bacterium. GTDB lineage: Bacteria > Chloroflexota > Anaerolineae > Aggregatilineales > Aggregatilineaceae > JALSSH01. Next base: position 2,555 of record JALSSH010000283.1, read on the forward strand.
CAGCACGATCATGCTCAACCAAATCGCCAATTTTTGGATGATGTACTTGGTGAGCAATGTGTTGGTGGACCCGGAAAAAAAGAAGCTCGGCGCGCCGATCCCCGAAACACGCCGCATACCCCGCCAGTTTGACTTGCCGCGCATCGGCGAAAGCATAGACAAGCTCTGGGGGTG
>JALSSH010000284.1 GCA_026984385.1 Ardenticatenia bacterium
TCCCATGACCTGGGCTTTAGCAAGTTTGTCAGCCTGGGCAACAAATGCGACGTGGACGAGATGGACCTGATGCGCGCCTGGGCCGAAGACCCCGTCACCCGCGTAATCCTGGCCTACATCGAGGGGTTGCCGAACGGGCAAGAGTTCATCAAAACCGCCCGCGAAGTCAGCCGCAAAAAGCCGATCCTTGTGCTCAAAAGCGGCGTGACCGAGTCCGGCTCGCGCGCCGTTTCCAGCCACACCGGATCGTTGGCGGGCGCAGAAGCCGCCTACGACGCCGCCTTTTACCAAGCGGGCGTGTTGCGCATGGAAACGCTGCAAGAGCTTTTCGACAGCGCCCGCGCTTTTGCCAACCAGCCGTTGCTACAAGGAAAACGCATCGCCATCGTGACCAACGCGGGCGGCCCGGGCATCCTCGCCACCGACGCGCTGGAACGGCACGGGTTGCACCTGGCGCGGCTGGAACGCACCAGCACCCAAAAGCTGGAAGAGCTGTTGCCGGACGCCGCCAGCACTGCCAACCCCGTTGACGTGCTGGGAGACGCGCGCGCCGACCGCTACGCTCAAGCGCTGGAGGTGGTCGCCACCGACCCGAACGTGGACGGCATCCTCTGCATTGTTACGCCGCAGGCCATGACCGAGATCGTGGAAACGGCTAACGCGGTCGGCAAAATTAGCCAACGCATTGACAAACCCGTTTTGGGCGCATTTATGGGCGAAGAACGCATCAAGGCAGGGATGGACGTGCTCGCCAGCTACAACATCCCCAACTATCTCTTCCCCGAACAAGCCGCCCAAGCCTTCGCCGCCATGCGTGACTACAACATCGCCCGCAGCCGTCCCGACCCCGAATATGTCACGTTCGAGGTAGACCGCCAGCGCGTGGCCGACGTCTTCGCCCAGGTGCGCGCCGAAGGGCGCGTCAGCGTAGGCGAGGCCGAAGCGCGCGCCGTCGCGGAAGCCTACGGCTTGCGGCTGCCCAAAAGCAAGCTCGCCGCCACCGCCGAGGAAGCCATCGCCGCCGCCGCCGAGATCGGCTATCCGGTCGTGCTCAAGATCGCCAGCCCCGATATTCTGCACAAAACCGACGTGGGCGGGGTTAAGGTGGGGCTACACAACGCCAGCGATGTGCGCGACGCCTTCGACCTGATCATCTACCGCGCCACCCGCTACGTGCCCGAGGCGCGCATTTGGGGCTGTTTGGTGCAAGAAATGGTCCCGATGGACGGGATCGAGGTGCTTGTCGGCATGAGCAAAGACCCACAGTTCGGCCCGTTGGTCACCTTCGGCCTTGGGGGTATTCTGGTAGAAGCGCTCAAGGACGTGACATTCCGCGTTGCCCCCTTCGGCAAGCAAGACGCCGAGGAGATGCTCGACGAGATTCGCGCGCACTCGCTGCTGGCAGGGGTGCGCGGGCGTCCACCGGCAGACCGCGAGGCCATGGTCGATACACTGCTGCGCATTAATCAATTGGTCACGGACTTTCCGGAAATTGTCGAGATGGACATCAATCCCCTGATGGTTTATGCCAAAGGGCAAGGGGCGATCACGCTGGATATGCGCCTGGTGCTCAAGAGTTGACCCAAATTTAGACCTAGCTTGCTGCAAGGATAAAACGCTATGGCGAAGAATCTCTACATTACGTCGGTGAACACCTTTTCGGGCAAAACTGCGCTCAGCCTGGGCATCGGGCTAAGGATGCAAGCCGCTGGCTTCAAGGTCGGCTATCTGAAGCCGGTCAGCACCCAGCCGTATGAAGCGGGGGGGCGCATCTTGGACGAAGACGCGGACTTTGTGCGCCGTACTTTGGGGTTGGAAACGCCCCCCTGGGAGCTTTCGCCCGTCATCATCACCACTAAGCTGTTGAACGCCGTCCTGGACGGCACGTTGGAACGCGACCTGACGCAAGATATCAAGGATGCATGCCAAAAAGCCGCCGAAAATAACGACGTGGTGATCCTGGAAGGCGGCGCTACCATGCGCGAAGGGTACACCGTCGGGCTGAACACGCTTAGCATGGTGGAGCATCTGGACGTGGTCGCGCTGAGCGTCGTCAGCTTCAGCGAAGGCTGCTTGGCGGGCATGTGCGCGCTGGATGACGCGCTTTCGGCCAAACGGCGCTTGGCTGATAAATTGCTCGGCGTGGTGATCAACGCCGTGCCGCGCGGACGGCTGCATTTTATGAAGGAAAAAGGCGTCCCCTTCTTGGAAAAAGCGGGCATCAAGGTTTACGGCGTGCTGCCGCATGACCCGTATTTGCGCGCGCTGAGCGTCGGCGAGATCATTGACGCGCTGGAAGCCAAAGTGCTCACCGGCGCGCATCTGCGCGAGCGCATCGTCGAGCACCTCAGCGTCGGCGCGATGTCGGTAGAGGCTGCTTTGCCGCGCTTTCGTCGCCAACTGAACAAAGCCGTCTTCACCGGCGGTGACCGCACCGATATCCAGGCTGCCGCGCTGGAAACTTCCACCACCTGCTTGGTGCTCACCGGCAATCTGCAACCCAGCGCCACCATTCTCAAGCGCGCGGAAGAGCTGGGCGTGGCCGTGCTGCTTGTGCCGGATAACACGCTGGAAGCCGTCGAGAGCGTCGAGCGGCTGTTCGGGCGCACAAGCTTGGGGCAACCGGAAAAGATGAGCCGCTTCCAGGCGATGCTGGCCGAGCATTTCGACTACGACGCCCTGGTCAAAGACTTGGGGCTGAGCTAAACCCAACGCTTACTCGC
>JALSSH010000285.1 GCA_026984385.1 Ardenticatenia bacterium
CTACTTAAGTCCGGCAAGGTCGCGCGATAGGGCCGAGGCCGAACGCGCGCGCGTGCGCAGATCGGGCGCGCCGCCTAGCCGCGCTCCGCGCGGCTGACGCGCGGCGGATGCCGCGCGTAGTGCGCCGAAGGCGCACGGGCGGCGCGCCCACACAGCGCCCCCAACCGCCCAAGCCCATCCGACGAGTGAGCGCCCATGACCTTAGTTGACACCCACTGCCATCTGGACTTCCACAGTTACGACGAGATACGCGCCGACGTGATCCGCGAGGCCGCCGAGGTGGGCGTCACGCGCATCATCAACCCGGGCACGGATTTGGAACGCTGCCACAAAGCCTTGCGCATCGCCGAGCAGTACCCCAACGTGTACGCGGCGGTGGGCATTCACCCGACCGACACCGCCGATTTTGACGACGCGACGCTCGCCGAAGTGCGCGCGATGGCTGCGCACGAAAAAGTGCTCGCCATCGGCGAGATCGGGCTGGACTACCACTGGGACACCTCGCCCAAATCCGCCCAATGGCGCGCGCTCAAAGCCCAACTGACGCTTGCCGCCGAGCTGGAGCTGCCGGTGATCATCCACAACCGCGAAGCCAGCGACGACGTGCTGCGCATCTTAGCCGAGTGGACGGGGACGCTCCCCGCATCGCTGCGCGGACGCGCGGGAGTGCTGCATTCGTTTTCCGCGCCCTGGTCGGTGGCCGAACGCGCGCTCGAACTCGGCTTTTATATCGGCTTCACCGGCCCGGTCACGTTCAAAAACGCGGGCGCGCTGCGTCGCGTGGCCGCGCACGTGCCCCTTGACCGTATCCTGGTAGAAACGGACGGCCCCTTCCTCACCCCCGAGCCTTTCCGAGGACGGCGCCCCAACCGCCCCGCTTACGTGCGCTACATTGCCGAGCGATTGGCCGCGTTGCACGATCTGCCCGCCGCCAACTTCTTCGCCCAGACCACCGCCAACGCCGAGCGCTTGTTCCGCCTGCCCCCCGCCCTCTGAGCTTCCTACCGCAACCCATTCCCTCTGCTGCGCGTACAGACGTACAAAAGGAGCAGAGAGGAACAAACCATGAAACGCTTACGCCGTCTCTTTCACTCACCGGCCTTCGCGCTGTTTCTGATCGCGCCGCTGGCCGAGCTGATCACCGGATCGATGCCGCCCTTAGAGTTTTTCCCCATCGCCGGGCTGATTGTGGCCTTCCTTTACGGAAGCGGCGCGCTGCTGGCCCGCGAAGCCGTGATCCGCTGGGGCAAGGGCTGGTTCAGCCTGCTGTTGCTCGGCATCGCCTACGGCATCTACGAAGAGGGGATCGTGGTGCGCTCGTTCTTTGACCCAGGCTGGATCGACTTGGACGTGCTCGGGGAGTACGGGCGCGCGGCAGGTGTAAACTGGGTGTGGAGCGTGCACCTGACCCAATTCCACGCGCTGGTCAGCATTGTTGCCAGTGTCGCGGTTGTGGAGCTGCTCTACCCGCATAAGCGCACCCAACCCTGGCTCAGCCGTCGGGGGATCGTGGCTTGTGTGCTTGCGTTGCTGGCCTGGGTGCCGCTCGGCTCGCTGATAAACCCCTACGCCCCACCCGTCGGCTGGTATCTGCTCGCCTGGTTGAGCGTCGGCGCGCTGATCTGGGCGGCCAAGCGCCTCCCCGCGCGGCCCTTCCCGCCCCGCGAGCGCGCAGTCCCTCGCCCGCGCCGCTTTTGGTGGCTCGGCTTTGTGGGCATGACGGTTTACTTCCTGGGGATTTACATCGTCGCGGGCAACAGTACCATCAGCAGTACCATCCCGTCGCTGGTGCTGATCGCGCTGGTGCTGGTCTGGGACACGCTGGTGCTGCGCTTGGCGTTGCGCTGGTCCGGTAACGGTTATGCCTGGAACGACCGTCACAAGTTGGCGTTGGTGGCCGGCGAGCTGTGGTTTTTCGTGCTGTGGAGCTTTGCGGCAGAAAGCGATGGCATGGCCGGGATGTTGGTCGTCGGCATCAGCTTGGCGCTGGCGCTGGAGTGGATGGCGCGCAGGGTGCGGCGGCGCGTGGCCGAGGACGTGCCGCTCCCCACCGAGATCGCCCCACCCCAGCCCGCCTAGAGCGCATACAACAAACGGGGCATCCCGCTTGAGGATGCCCCGCGTATCGGGGGGTGTGGTGGAGGAAGGGCTTCGTACTTAGTTGGCGGGCGCGCCCTGTTGCGCGGGCGACTGAGCGCCAACCCCACCCAGGCGACCGCTCGGGCGCGCGTTTTGTCCGATCGGCTGATTCATGCGCTCGGTCAAACGGTCGTGCAATCCGTCCAGAATCTGCGCGGCCTGCTCTTCGGTGAGCTTGCCTTCGGCCACCCACTGATTAACGCGCTCGGTAATGCGCGATTCAGCTTCGGCCACCGCCGCTTCAGCGTCCACCCCGTTTTCGGCGGCGATTTCGGCCAACGTTGGCGGCGTGAAGAGATCGCGCACGTCCGTACCGGCCATGTCTGCGATCACGCCGACCAGCGTCATATCCACCAGCTCAGCGGCGCGCTCGCGCATCTGAGCGATCACCTGCAACGGCGCGCCGTTGACACGCTCGACCAAGCGGTCGTGCAGCCCGTCCAACGCTTGGGTGGCCTGCTCTTCGGTCATTTTGCCTTCGCTCACGGCCTCGTTGATCTTCTCGGTGATCTTGGCCTCGGTCGCGCTGACCACGTCGTCCACGCTCAGCCCGTGCGCCTCGATCACGGTTGCCAGCG
>JALSSH010000286.1 GCA_026984385.1 Ardenticatenia bacterium
CATTTGTGCGGCGACCTTTTCCGCCGCCAACACCACCGCGCGCCCCGAAATATACGTCGTGCTGGAGGCATACGCGCCTTTGTCAAACGGCGTGAAGTCGGTATCCGACGAGTAAGTGATGATGTCTTCCGGCGTGCAGCCGAGCACTTCGGCGGCCATTTGCGCCAACACCGTATCCGACCCCGTGCCGAGGTCGGTGGCGCCCACCAGCAGATTAAACGAGCCGTCGTCGTTGATCTTGAGGCTCGCCGCGCCCATGTCCAGGCGTGGGATGGCCGTGCCCTGCATCACCATCGCCACGCCGATCCCGCGCCGCAAGTGCGGCTTGCCAGGGACTTCGTGCCACTCGGGGTTGCCAAATTTCTCCGACCAGCCGATAGCCGCCGCCCCTTGTTCCACGCATTGAGGCAGCCCGCAGGTGGTGATGTATTCGGGTTCGGCCTCGCGCCCCTCGCTCCAGGCTTTGCTGGCGGGGTGTTCGTCGCCGGTCTTAAGCGCGTTCTTCAGTCGGAACTCCAGCGGGTCTAGCCCCATTTCGCGCGCGATGTACTCCATATGCTGCTCGACGGCCCAAAAGCCTTGGGGCACGCCGTAGCCGCGATACGCGCCGCTGGGCGGGGTGTTGGTGTAAACGATGTCGGCGATGAACTTGAGGTTTGGCGCGTTGTAAAGCGAGAGCGCCTTGTGGCCGGTGTTGCCCGCCACCGTCATCGCGTGCCCGCCGGTGGCGCCGGTGTCGCTGAGCACGTACATCTGGTTGGCAACAATCGTGCCGTCCTTCTTGACGCCCGTCTTCATGGTGATGTACATCGGGTGACGGGAGCGCGCGGCCATGAACTCCTCTTCGCGCGTGTACACCATGCGCACCGGTCGGCCTGTGACAATGGTCAGGTGCGCGCAGATGTCCTCCAGCAAAATTTCCTGCTTGGCGCCAAAACCGCCGCCGATGCGTGGCTTGATCACGCGAATACGCTTTTCCGGCAAGCCCAACACCGGCGCCAAAATACGCCGCGCGTGGAAAGGAACTTGGGTGCTGGTGCGGATCACGAGGCGGTCGTCTTCGTCCCACCACGTGACGCAAACGTGCGGCTCGATGGGCGCTTGGTGCACTTTGGGGCTGTAGTAGACGCCCTCAAAAACGTAATCGGCTTGGGCAAAGCCTTCTTCAACATCGCCCAACTCCCACTCGATCACGGCGGCGAGGTTACGCTCTTTGTCCGCGATCAGCCAGCTATCCGGCTCATCGTGGAGCACGGGCGCGCCCTGGGTCATGCTGTCGCGTGGGTCAAAGAGCGCGGGCAGCTCCTCATATTCCACCTCGATCAGCTCCAGCGCGCGCAACGCGATCTCTTCGGTTTCCGCCGCCACCGCCGCCACGCGGTCGCCCACAAAGCGCACTTTGTAGTCCAAGCTGAAGTTGTCGTGTGGCCCGGGTTCGGGATCGCTTTGGCCGGCGGTGGTGTAAGGCACGCGCGGCAAATCTTTGTGCGTCAAGACGGCGTGCACGCCCGGCAACGCGCGCGCTTTGCTCACGTCAATATGCTTGATGATGGCGTGTGGGTGGGGGCTGAGCAGCAGCTTGCCCACCAACATCCCGCGAAATTCGATATCGTCGGTGAAGGCGGGTTTGCCCTGGGCCAATTTGCGCGCGTCCACTTTGCGCACCGGCTTCCCGACTTGGTGCAAAGTGTCTACTTCCGGCGCGACCAGCATAATCGGCAACGTGCGCGTGGAGGTGGTGGGCGTTCCGCCCGCGCCGTCCAGCGTTTCCGGCGGCAACATCTCGCCTTCGTTGCCCTCTTTGGGCGGGCGACGGAACAAGTCCGGCGGGGCGGGGATGCCGCGCTGCTCACCGATGGGCGGCACTTGCTCTCCGCGCATCACCGCCGCCGCGCGCAAAACCGCTTCCACCGGCTTGACATAGCCTGTGCAGCGACACAACACGCCGGAAAGCGCCTCGCGGACTTCCTGTTCGTTGGGGTCCGGGTTGCGGTCGAGCAACGATTTGGCCGCCAAGATCATGCCCGGGGTGCAATAGCCGCATTGAATAGCGCCCGTTTCCATGAAGGCGGTTTGCAACGGATGCAAGGGGGCCGAGCCGCGCCAGCCCCGCTCTTGAGCGCCGCCGACGCCCTCGATGGTTTGCACTTCGCGGCCTTCCACTTGGAAAGCCAACACCAGCGAGGAAGGCACGGGCTTTCCATCCAGCAAAACGAGATCGGCGCCCGTTTCTCCCCTGTCGTCGCCATACTTGACGCCGAAGATGCCATTTTCTCGCAGCAGACGGAAAAGCGACATATTCGGCGTCGCCTCGAAAGTCACGGCCTCGCCGTTCAGCGTAAAATTAACCTTCACCGGATAACTCCTCAACGGTAATCGCTCCAATAAACAGACGACCGTCGTCTGTGGGTAACGTCTCTGCTTGCACCGGATAGCGCGCGCCGCTGCGGGCCTCAAATGCGCCCAGCGCCACCACATACTCGCCCGACGGCAGATCGGAAGGCAGCGGCAGCGTGTACGTGTCTACGAACGTCTGCGGCAACCAATTTTCCGGCGGATAGACGCCGCCCGCCGGGCGCGCGACCTGTTGCAAGAGCGGTTCGACATGCGTTCGCCCTTTATTATACAGATGAATGAAGATTACACCGTCCCCAGTTTGGGGGGCGGGGCCTTCCCAGCGCAATGTGACGGTGAGCTGTCCCTCTGCTTTCGGGCGC
>JALSSH010000287.1 GCA_026984385.1 Ardenticatenia bacterium
CTTAGACCACAAGCTGGAGCACGTCTATTGGGACGGCCAGCAGTTGCGCATTATTGACTTCAACAGCTCCCAGTTGGTGGAAACGGGCACGCACACCGTTGAGCAACACTTAGCCAAAGACGTGCACAATTTGTGCGTGGGCGTGCTCTACCCGATCTTCACCGGCCTTTCGCCGCAAAAAGGCGCGTTGCGTCCGCAACCGGCCTCGCGGGCGGAGGTGGAGCGGCGCTATGCGGACGTGGACACGCTGGACTTCGGCGTCGAGCCGACGCTCAGCCCCGCGCTGCAAGAGCTTTTGCAACGCGGCGCGCGCCAAGAGCTTTCCACCATCGGCGAATTTATCGAGGGGCTGGAGCGTGTGGCCGCGCGGCACGGCTGGGAGGTGGAAGGGCTGCCGACCGTGCCCGCGCTGCGAGAAGCGCGCCAAAAGATGCGCCAAGGGCTGCATATGCTCCGCGCGGGGCAAGAAGCTTTGCGCACCGCGCGCGATCTGTTGGTGGAAGCGGCCATTTTGGACGACATCAACGAGGATATGGAAGCTGAGTTGCGCCGTTTGCTCGCGCAGATCAACGACGCGCTCAACCATCGCGTCATCCCGTAAGACCGAAGCAAAGGAAAAGGCCCGATGAGCGAGCTTCAACAACGCCTGGACGACTTGCGCCAACAGATCGAAGCGTTGCCCGCCAGCGCCACCGCCAGCGAGATCGCGCAATTGGAAAGCGAGGCGCGCGCGCTGCTGGCTCAGTGCAAAAACACGCCCTATGAAGAGGAGGCGCGGCGGCTTTTTGCCGAGCTGGCACAACACAGCGCCCCGCCCACGCCGGAGGCCGCCGCTGTGCGCGGGCTTTTGCGGCGGGCGCGTATCCGCATCGAGATCGCGGGCGACGAGGACGACGTAGACGAGGCGGTGGACATCCTGGCGGAGGCACTGGATAGCGATCCGAACAACGCCGAGACGTTGGAGTTGTTGCAACAGGCCGCCGCGCGCTCCCCGCAATTGGAGCTGAAGGTGCGCGGTATTTTGGAGCGCTACGGACTGGAGTACACGCCGCAGGCCGCCCCTGCGGAAGAGCCGCCGCCCCCCGCGTCCGAAGCGCCCGCTTCTGCCGCTGAGGGGGCCGAAGAGCACGCTATGCCGTCCGGCGCGGCGGAGATGGGCGACCTGATGGCCGAGATCACCCAGGCTTACTACTCGGGCGACTATCAGCGCACGGTGGAGCTGGCTAACCGCGCCCTGGCCGCCGATCCGGAAAACGCTCAGGCCCAAGAGTATCGTCAGAAGGCCGAAGACAACTTGCTGCGCGGCGTTGTGCCGGACCACCGCATCCCGTTTGACGCGCGCATCGCCTACAACCGCGCTAACTCACTGGTGCGCGCGGGCAACTACGACGAGGCCGAGCGGCTTTATCGTGAGGCGCGCGACCTGGCGGCACGGGCGGGCATCACCAGTTGGAAAGATGTGGAACAGGCGCTGTTGGATATTCAGGATTTGGCGCTGGCGCGCGAGCTGTTGGCCGAAGGGGATCGCTTGTTGGCGGCGGACGATTGGAACGGGGCGCTCCAGAAGTACGAAGGCGCGTTGCGCGTTGTGCCCAACGACCCGATGGCGCGCGAGCGGATCGACTTGGTGCGGCAAGTGCGCGAGCAGTTCGACCAAGCCACCGTCCAGCTCAACATGGCGAGCGGCACGCTGGCAGAGCGGGCGCGCGGTTTGCAGGAGCTGCTCAACACGCTGGCGGGTTTGCGGCAGCTTTTGCCAGGGAGCGAGCGGATCAAGGGGCTGGTGCGGGAGCTGGAAGAGCGCATCCGCAACGTGGTGGCGCAACTTTACAACCAGGCGCAAGGGGCGCTCACGCGCACAGACTCCGCAACCGTGCTTGAGGAGCGTTTGCGCTTGACCAGCGAGGCGGTCAAGGCGTTGGAGGCCGCCGCCGAACTCGACCCAGCCAACGAGGAGATTTTGGCGCTGTTGCAGCGGGCGCGCCAAAGCGAGGCCGATATGGCCGAGGCGCGCCACGTGATCGAACGGGCCTCGGCGCTGGTGGCGCAAAATTATGAAAACGAGCTGAGCCAAGCGCGCACGATGTTGGCCGGTTTGCGGCAATATGCGCAAGACCCGCGCTATCGGATGGTGGTGGCGGATCTGTTGGCGCGGCACTTGGAGCGCGCCGAGGCCGCCTTAGACGCCGGCGATCCGCAGACGGCGCAGCGTTGGCTGGACTTGGCAAAAGATGAGCCGTTCCGCATTTTGGGGCGGCGCACCGACATTTTGCGCATGGAAGAGCAGGCGCGGCGGCTACGGCGGCGGCGCTATGTGATGTGGTTTTTCACGGCGGGCGTGGTCGCGCTGATCTTGGGCGCGGTGGCGTTGAGCACGCGCGACACCTGGCAGCCGATCCTCAATCCGCCCACCGACACGCCCACGCTGACGCCGAGCATCACGCCGACGGCGACCGTCACGCCGAGCGTCACGCCGACGCACACGCCGACCTGGACGCCGAGCGTCACGCCCACCCACACGCTGACGCCGACGCCAACCGCCACTTTTACGCCGACGCCGACCTTCACTTGGACGTGGACGCCTTCCGCCACGTGGACGCCGAGCATCACGCCGACGCCAACGGACACCTTCACGCCGACCAACACGCCGACGGCGACCGTCACGCCGAGCGTCACGCCGACCCCGCGTGTGTTGTGCACCGTGTTTGCGGATCG
>JALSSH010000288.1 GCA_026984385.1 Ardenticatenia bacterium
TGGGGCGGATGCGCTATATCGCCGAGTGCGCCGGTGAGCTGCCCGCCGCATTGATGGCCGAGTATGAGCGGCTGCACGACGAAGCCAAAACCGTGCTCTTTGTCAGCTACGGGGAAAAGTGGCTGGGCCTGATCGCGGTGGCGGATAAATTGCGTCCGCAAGCGGCGGCGGTGGTCGAAGCGCTGCATCAAGCCGGCGTGGAACACGTGGTCATGCTCACCGGCGACAACCGCCGCGTGGCTGAGCAGATCGCCGCTGAAGCGGGCATTGACCACGTTTACGCTGAGCTGATGCCGGAAGACAAGGCCAAGATCGTGCCGGAGCTGGAAGCCCAATACGGGCCGGCGGCGATGGTCGGGGACGGCGTGAACGACGCGCCCGCGCTCGCAGCAGCCACCGTTGGGATCGCGATGGGCGCGGCAGGGACGGATGTGGCGTTGGAGACGGCGGACGTGGTGCTGATGAGCGACAACATCGAGACGTTGCCCTACGCCATCAAGCTCAGCCGACGGGCGCGCCGCGTGGTGTGGCAAAATATCGGCTTTGCGCTGGCCGTGATCGTGATGTTGGTTTTCAGCGCGTTTGTCTTCGAGCTGCCTTTGCCGTATGGTGTCGTCGGCCACGAGGGAAGCACCGTGCTGGTGGTGCTCAACGGGCTACGTTTGCTAGGCGGGCGCGTCTGAGCTTCACGCACGTTGCGATTATAGCGGTGGGGGCGATGGGGCGGCTGCCAGCGTCACTGCTCTTGCAAATGATGTCGTTTTCGGGGGCGTGGAAAAAACTCCGCGCCCCCTGTATATTGCCTCACTGTGTGCGCAGCGCGCTATTCCATCACGCGCAAGGTGGAAGGAATGTCCATGCGCCTCATACGGCGCACGTTCACAAGGGGCGTCAAGCCCACTACAAGTATCCCGAGCAAGCTTGATACGATCAACGTTTCGGGCGAAATGTGGATGATGAACTTTACTTGAGCTATCTGGTCCTCGATGGTTTTGCTCAAGTAAACCAGCACCGCCCAGCCCCACACCGCGCCGACCAGCGTTCCCAGCACGCCCACAATCAGGCTTTCCACCACTTGCATCCGCGTTACCGTGCGGATCGGCACGCCGAAGGCAAACATTGTGGCGATCTCGCGCACGCGCTCGTCCACGTTGATGCTGGCCGTGTTGAAGGCCACCAAAAAGGCCATGAAGAGCACCACCACACGCACCACACGTAGGAATTTGACGAAGAGTTCCAACATATTTTCGGACGCTTTGGAAAATTCCTCGATCCCCACCACGGAAGCCACGCCATGATGCCCTAGCAAAGCCTGCTTGATCGTGTCCAACGTCACGCCCTTGGCAGGGTCTAGCACGACAACGTTTGCCATAGCGCCCAACCCCATCACGTCGGCGTGCGCGATATCCATATAGACCAGGGTACGCATCGGGTTGTCGTGAATGCCGAGCACCGGCAAGTCGGAATTCTCCATTTTGAAGGCAAACAAGCCGGTTCGCACGGGGTGTTTCATCGTGACCGTATCCCCAACCCAAACCCCGAGGTCGTCGGCGATTTTTTCTGAGAGCAAGAGACCCGCTTCGTCGCTTTCGCGCGTGCCCGCAATCAGCTTCGGCACCCAAATGTTGCTTTGCGGATCGTAGAGAGGCAGCATAATATCAATGGCCGTGTCGTCCTTAGACAACGTCGCGTCCACCACGATCATCGGATCGGCGGCGCGCGCCAGGGAGTGGCCGTCCGCGTCGGTCAAGTTTTCCAGTGAGGTAACTACTTCGCCCTGCTGGGGATAGAAGAAGTCCAGATACACAAAAACGCGGTTAGCGCCCATGTAACGCGAGGAAACCTCGATGCGGTCGCGTGTGGCGAGGAATGTATCCAAAAAGCCCACGAAAGCCACCATAAGCATGATCGCCACGCTGACGCCGATCACGGTGAAGACGGTGCGCCAGGGCGCGCGCAACAAATTGCGAAACGGCATGTGCATAAAGCTCCCGCCAGGGATCGGCAAACGGCTCGCCAGCCAGTTCAGCCCGCCGCCTTTGGCGACCAAATGGCCGGTGCGGATAGCGTCAATCGGTTGTACGCGCACCGCTCGCCACACAGGGATCAACGTGGCAAGGACCGGTAGCAACACCCCGCCTACAGCTCCACGCACCACTGCAGGCATATAAAGCGAAACATCCCAATAGGGGAACGGCAATACTTCCGCCATGAACTGCCCGAAAACGTGGCTAAGCAATGTACCAGCGACCACACCCAACAACGTGCCGATAGCGGCAATTTGCAGCCCCATCAGCATCGGGCGGAAAGCGATCCAGTGGCGTGGCACGCCCAGCGCCATGCCCACTCCAATTTGGCGGCGTTGCGCGGCCACGATGCGGCCCGCCAAGTTGAAGGCCCCCAGCGCGGCGCCGAGCAAAAACAGGATCGCGATCATGTTCCAGCTTTGTTGGTCGCCCTCAGCGTCCGCATACATCATCTTGCGGGCGGGGTCATCGTCGCGCGTGCTGATCGTGAGGCCCACTTCGGGAAAGGCTTGGGTCAAGCGTTGTTCGACAGCCGATTGAACGGCAGCGCGGTCGGCACCCGGCTTCACGCGCAACACAAGGTCATTGACCATGCCTTCATGCCCGCTGATCTGTTGCACCGTTTCCAGCGACATGAACAGTACGGCAAAGCTGGATTCTGCGCCCATGCCCATCGAAGCGGAAG
>JALSSH010000289.1 GCA_026984385.1 Ardenticatenia bacterium
GGGTGATCTCGTCCGGGCGTGTTTCGATCACCAGCCCCACACAGCGACAAGCGGCGCTTTCGTTGCGTTTGTGGGCGGCGGCCAGCTCGTCCCAAGTGGCGTACTCGTCCACCGCCGAGCGGGGGTGCTCGCCGCGTGCGATGGCGCGCGCCTGCTCGTGAGAGCGGCGCAGCTCGGCCTCGTAAATTTGCGCGACCCGTTGATTGTAGGGGAGCGCGTCGGCGTTGGGCGGCAATGAAACGCCTCGGGCAAACTGGGAAACTTCCCGCAGCGCGGCGAGCACCTCTTCGGTGCGGTCCACGCCCTCGCCGAAGTCGTGCAGCGCGTCAAAAACGCGCTTGATAAACCAAAGCTGATACGTTTCCGGATAGGCCGACCACGTGCCGCCCAAAATGATCAGCTCGACTTTGTCAGCGGGATGCCCGATCTCGTAAAGCGTGGTCAGTCGTGAGTACGTTTGCAAATACGGGTCGAAGTAGTTTTGGCCGGCGCGTTGCGCGCCCGGCTCGTTGGCGAGGTAGCTTTTGGGCATTCGCACGTCGTTGGGGCAAAAGATACACTCGCCCGGGCAGGGGTAAGGCTTGGTCAGCACGGTGACCGGCGTCACGCCGGACATGGTGCGGATCGGTTTCATGCGCAAGCGCGCCAACACGTCCGGGTCGAAGGGGGGCAAGCCGTGCGTGCCGGCGAGCTGGCGGTAGGCGTGGATGAGGTCATTTTTGCCGAAAAGGCCGCGCCCATCGCGGGGATGCGCCTTCATCAAGTCGAAAAGCTCGCGTTGGGTGAGCTGGGGACGCGCGACGACCTCCCGCAAAATCGCCAACAACGGCTCGCGGTACTGCTCCACATCCACCGGCGGCCTGTACTTCTTGCCCATGCCCCGCTACAATACCTTTCGTTAGACGCGCAGGGTGTTCCCCGCAAGGGGCGAGATCCCCCCTTGACCCCGCCCAACGGCGCGGCACGCGCCGTTGGGCACAAGGAGCATTGGGCGCTCCCTTGGCGGCAAACGCTCACCGACGTGAAACGCTCGCTGGCTCCTGTCCGCAAGGCGCGCGCAGCGCGGCTTACGGTGGGTGCAGGGAGCGGCGCTCCCTGCTGGGAGGGGGGGCGGGGGCGCTGCCCCCACGCGAACCCGCGCGCCACTCATATCATCGGATGTGCTCAATGGACGAAGCGACCATCCGCGCGCTCAACGCGCTCAACCGCCAATTTTACCACACCACCGCTGCCCACTTTGACCGCACGCGCGCGCGCCCCTGGGCAGGCTGGGAACGGCTGTTGCCCTATCTGCAAAAGCTCCCCGCCCCGTTGCGTGTGCTGGACGTGGGCTGCGGCAACGGGCGCTTCGGCGTTTTCCTGGCCGAGCGGCTGGGCGCGGAAAATATTCGCTATCACGGCGTGGACAGCGCCCCCGAGTTGTTGGCGCGTGCACGAGAAGCACTCGCCAACGTGCCCGCGCAGTTCGAGGAGCGGGACGTGTTGGAAGACCCGCTGCCCAGCGGCGAATATGTGCTGGTGGCGCTCTTCGGCGTTTTGCACCATATCCCGAGCGCCACACGGCGGCGCGAATGCTTGCGCCAGTTGGCCGCCCACGTGGCCCCGAACGGCTATTTGGTGCTGACCGCGTGGTGCTTTTACGAATTCGAGCGCTTCCGCCGCCGTGTGCAGCCCTGGCCGCAGGGTTTGGCCCGCGAAAAGCACGACTATTTGCTGGACTGGCAACGCGGAGCGCACGCGGTGCGCTATTGCCACTACGTGGACGAAGCCGAACACGCGGACTTGCTCGCCGCGACGGGCTTGGAGGTGCTCGAAACGTTCCGCGCGGACGGTCACAACGGCGCGCTCAACCGCTATAGCATTCTGCAACGGCCCGCCCGATGAGTGACCCGCTCCCGCTCCCCGACGACCTGTCCGCTTTGCACGCCGCGTTGTTGGCGTGGTTCGCGCGCGTGCGCGCCGATCTGCCCTGGCGCCACCGCGACGACCCTTACGCCGTGTGGGTTTCTGAGGTGATGTTGCAGCAAACGCAGGTGGCAACCGTCGTGCCGTACTACAAGCGCTTCTTGGCGCGCTTCCCAAACGTGCAGGCGCTGGCCGCCGCGCCGATTGACGAGGTGCTCCGTTTGTGGCAAGGGCTGGGCTACTATCGCCGCGCGCACATGTTGCACCGCGCCGCCCAAATCGTGGTGGCCGAACACGGCGGCCAATTGCCCCGCGACCCGCGCACATTGCAAAAGCTGCCCGGGGTCGGGCGCTACACGGCGGGCGCGGTGGCGAGCTTGGCCTACGGCGTGGACACGCCCGCGTTGGACGGCAACGTGATCCGCGTGCTGGCGCGGCTCACCGACTTGGCGGACGACGTGGGCCGCTCGGCCACGCAGCGGCGGCTGTGGGCGCTGGCCGAGGCGCTCTTGCCACACGGGCGCGCTGCGGCTTGGAACGAGGGCTTGATGGAGCTGGGGCGGCGCGTTTGCACGCCCAAATCACCGCGCTGTGCCGAATGTCCGTTGGCGGCGCACTGCCTGGCGCGCAAACGCGGCACGCAAGCCGAGCGTCCGCTCAAGGGGCGGGCGCGCAAACTGCCGCATTACGACGTGACGGCGGGCGTGGTGCGCGGTGCGGACGGGCGCGTGTTGATCGCCCGCCGCCCGGCGGAAAAGATGCTCGGCGGGCTATGGGAGTTCCCTGGCGGCAAGCGCGAGGCG
>JALSSH010000290.1 GCA_026984385.1 Ardenticatenia bacterium
TTCGTCGCACACTCCTTTTGCCCTTTTACGGCTCGTCTGTACACTTGCGAACATGTCCCCCTAATCGCCAGGGGGAGCGCCCGGCGCACTTAATATTATAACGGACAAAGCCTACCAGCCTGGCAAGCGAAGGGAAATTGTCCAGAATTGTCAGAGCGGACGCCAAAAAATTGCCTTAGTGAAGTGTGCCTCGTATACTTAAATTAAATTATTCCGGCGCACTCATATTTCTACAGGTTCAAGGACCAGGGCCATGCACGCGGAGATTTCTCAACAAAGACACGGTCCATCGACCGATTTGTCGGTGGAAAAAACAGGGGAAGACACTCACGAGTTGCGCCTGGGCGGGATGGGGGAAGATCAGCAACGCTGGCAACATCTCCTCAACCGTCGTGCCGCACAAGTGTTGTGGGCCAAGCTGACCATGCTTCTCTATCCGGACAAAGCCTCGCTTGTCACCAGCCGCGCGGCCACCGCCCCGCTCAACAGCAACGTGCTCAGCCAGCAGGCGCTGACTATCCATGTCGAAGTGATCAAGGGGCAAGAAAGCTACACCCTGATCGGGCGGGCACACCATTCACGCTGGGTCGCGCAGCTTTCTGAAGGGGAAGTGCGCAAATTGTGGGCCAAGCTGGATACGGTGCTCTATCCGGTAGGCTGGGAAGGCCGCACCAACGCGCCCCGGCAACCCTCGGTAGAATAGGCTCGCCCCCCCCGCCTTGCGCGTTGCGCTACGCTGTTTTCCTGCAGCGGAGCATAGTTCGCTGCGCCCCCTTTTGCGCCCAATTGCTAATTTCTCCGGAATGTACTAGTATGCGCCTAAAGAAGTTAATTTAGGGTTTGCGAAGGAGCGAAGGCTATGGCGACGCCTTACGACGGCAAAGTCGCAATTTGGCACTGGAAAGGCGATGCGATTGCCGAAGAGACCATCGAGGACGTGGTTCGCACGCTGAAAAAATGGGCGCCCCATGTCACGCAGGTTTGGGTCAAGACCAGCGACGGCGAATATTGGATGGGCGAGTTCGACAACGACCGCGACCTGGCGATAGACAATGCGGCCAGCGTCGCCAAATGGGTGCGCGTGCTGGAACAAAACGGCCTGGAGTTCCACGCCTGGGCGGTGGTCAAAGGCGAAAACGTGGAGGCCGAAGCCGACCGCATCATTGAGGCGTGTAACGTGCCCGGGGTGCGCTCGATAATTTTGGACGTTGAGCCGTACTCGGGCTTTTGGCAAGCCGGCCCGGACGCCGTCCGCCCCCTGATGACCCGCGTCCGACGGGGGATCGGCGGGCGTTTTCATATCGGCATGGCGGTTGACCCACGCCCGCAACATCGCCGCCGCATCTTCCCCAGCGAGTGGCGGCCCTTTGTCAACAGCGTGCATCTGCAGGTGTATTGGGACACCTTCCAGCGCCCGATGGAAGAGGTGCTAGACGAGGCGTACCGCACCTGGGGCGACTACGGCTTGCCGCTTTTCCCTGTGCTGCCCGGGCACGCCCCGCGCGATGAGATCGCCGCCGGACGCGACTACGCGATCACGCGCCACCAGGCCAAAGGGCTGAGCTATTGGCGCTTCGGCGTGATCGGGCCAGTGGAGTTTCCGGTGGTCAACCACCCCGTCAGCGCGGACAGCTCCGACGGCGGTGGCAGCGAACCGCCCCCCGCCGCGCGCGGACGTTACGGCATCGAGGTACTCGTTAATCCGGACAAACCGCAATATCGCGACGGCGTGCACGGCAACGCCGCGCCGGAAGACGTGTTCAAGACGTTTCGCGGCATGATGGGCTGGACGGTGAAATATAAGAACACGGTGGAAAACACCAGCACGGTTTGGGCACGCTGGGACCCGCAACTGGTCGCCAGCGGCTGGTACGAAGTTTCCGCGTTTGTGCCCGCACGCCACGCCACCACCAGCAACGCCCGCTATAAACTGCACGGCGTGCTCGGGCGCAGCGGCGAGTTGACCATCACGGTTGACCAGTCGCGCTATTACGACAATTGGGTGCCGCTGGGCGTCTTTGAGTTCGACGCCAACGACGCGACCGCCGGCGTGGTCTTCCTCAACGATTTGACCAACGAAACCGGGCGCGAGATCGCCTTTGACGCGATCCGCTGGCGGCAGGTGGTAGGGATCGTGCCAACCGAAAAATACCTGGCCGACGGCTACGACCCGCCCATCGGCACAGCCGCCGAACGCCGCAGCGACAAGGTCTGGCCCGGGCATTGGTTCGACGCCACCGGTTTTAACCGCCTCTACCGTCTGGGCAGCGGCCAGGTGTACCACACCGGCGCCGACCTCAATCTCAACGAGCCGTATTGGGACGCAGACGCCCACTCGCCGGTCTACGCGACTGCCTCCGGCGTGGTCACGTTCGCGGATCGGCTGCCCGGGTGGGGCAACGTGATCGTGATCCGCCACGATCCGCTGATCACCACCGGCGAGGTGATGTACTCCCGCTACGCCCACATTGAAAATATCATGGTGCAAGTGGGACAACGAGTGGTGCGCGGGGAACAGATTTGCAAGGTGGGCAACGCGGACGGACGCTTTGCCTTCCATCTGCACTTTGATCTCAGCCCGACCTCGGTTTTGGAGTCCAAACCCTTCCACTGGCCC
The DNA here is from genome assembly GCA_026984385.1 of Ardenticatenia bacterium. Taxonomy (GTDB): domain Bacteria; phylum Chloroflexota; class Anaerolineae; order Aggregatilineales; family Aggregatilineaceae; genus JALSSH01. The sequence continues at coordinate 2,618 of JALSSH010000290.1, forward strand.
GGGCTGAACCGCGAGGCGCTGCTGCAAAACTACGTGGACCCGCGCAAGTTCATTGAGGAACACCGCCCGCCCGAGCCGTAAGCCGTTCG
>JALSSH010000291.1 GCA_026984385.1 Ardenticatenia bacterium
GTCGCCAAGCCTGCCGGTCGCCTGAAACGGGACATTGCTCAGTTGGTGATAAATCTGGCCGGCTGGCGTGGTGCGAACCATACGCCCCAAGCTATGCCGCTCAAAGCCGAATGCGCGTGCTAGGGCGCGTTCGCAGCCGCGATAGTAGGTTTCCAAATGCGCGTGTTCGGCGTGCCGATCGATGCGCCAGACGATCGAAAGATAGTCGCCAAAGTCCAGTGGAAGCTGGGGAGGCGTGAAGGGATCATAAGGTGAGGTGAGTTGACGGATGCGGTTGTCGTCGTTGTGGTTCATGGGTGTGTTCGTCCTGTGTTCTCCGCCCGAATAGCCAGGCAGCAGATGCACTCCCCGAGTATAGCAACTTCTTTGTTCTTCTCCACTGTGCAAGCCGCTATGATGTCCCCGAATCCACATTTTGGGTGAATTCGCAGCCACCTTTGCCGACCGTTATTTTGGCACAAAAACGCTCCGCAGGTGGGCATGACGGCTTGGCGTGTTTGGATACTCTGCACAAGTGCGACGGGGAACATCGGATAGTTGCTATAATGAAAAACATGATTGGCGCGGTTTGAACAAAGGCGGAAACGGCAAAAACGCTTATGAGCACACTCCCAACCGACGATCCGCAAGCGCTGCTGCGCGAGCTACGCGCGCAGGATGTGCGCTCGATTGATCTGCAATTTACGGACGTGGCAGGCATTGTCAAAACGGTGACCATAGACGCCGAGCGGCTGCCCGCCGCGCTGGAAAATGGCGTCTGGTTTGACGGCTCGGCGGTAGAAGGCTTTGCGCGTGTCGCCGAGGCAGATATGTATTTGCGCCCCGATCTTGCAACGGCGGCCATTGTGCCCTGGGAACGTCCCCGCCCTGATGTGGGGCGCACGGCGCGCATCTTGTGCGATGTCTACACGCCCGGAGGCGAGCCTTTCGCCGGAGACCCGCGCGGTGCGTTGCGGCGGGCGGTGGCTTTGGCCGAGTCGCTCGGCTTGCGCTATCTGGTGGCGCCGGAGCTGGAATTCTATCTTTTCCGCAAACGCCCGCGCGCTTCTGCTCCCAGACCCGACGACCAGGCCAGTTACTTTGACGCGGCGGACGGCGCGGCGCGCGTGATCCGCAAGCGGGTAGGCGACGCGCTGCACAGCCTGGGCATTGAGATCGAGGCCAGCCATCACGAGGTAGGACAGGGGCAGCACGAGCTGGACTTTGCGCCGACCGACGTATTGCAAGCCGCCGACGCGGTCGTGACCGCGCGCATCGCCATCCGCACCATTGCCCGCCAGGAAGGGCGCTTTGCTACGTTCATGCCCAAGCCGATCTCCGGCGCCCCGGGGAGCGGAATGCACGTGCACCAATGGCTCTATGACTTGGAGGGGCACAACCACTTTGCCGACCCCCAAGACGATTATGGGCTTTCAGCAGAGGCGCAAGCCTTCTTGGGCGGGCAATTGGAGCACGCGCGGGCGCTTTGCGCCGTTCTGGCCCCGCTGGTCAACAGCTACAAGCGCCTGACCGCCGGGCAAGAAGCGCCGCTTTACGTCACCTGGGCGCAACTCAATCGCGGAGCGCTTTTGCGCGTGCCGCACTTGGCGGAACGGGGCAACTTGGGTACGGCGATTGAAATGCGTTGTGCCGACCCGAGCTGCAATCCCTATTTGGCCTTTGCGGTCATGTTGCACGCGGGCTTGCGTGGGATGCAGGACAACTTGAGTTTGCCGCCCGCCGCCGAAGAAGACCTTTACGCAGCGGATCGGCGTTTGCAGCATCTGCCGATGTTGCCCGTCTCGCTTTCAGAGGCGCTGGATGCCTTCGAGAAAAGCACCTTGGTGCGTGAGGCGCTGGGCCTACACCTTTTCGAGCGCTTCCTAGAAGCTAAGCGCCTGGAGTGGGAAGAGTATTTGCCGGTGGTCAGCCCCTGGGAGCTGGAGCGCTACTTGGGCGCGTATTGAGCGGCTTCCCCCGCAGAAAGGAACGTCAGCAGTGACCCGTTGGGAAGAGCGACGCGCGCTCGCGCTGGGTGTGGCGGCGTTGGTTCTGGCGCTGATCTTGGCCGCAAACGCGATCCCGTTTTTGCGCGGCGGTTACGGTTGGCGCTGGCCGTACCAGCCGGTGTGGGAAGCAAGACGCGCTTTGCCGTTGGTCGCAGCGCTTGCCGTATACGTGGTGGGCGCGGCCAAGCTGCAAACGCGCGCCCGCTCCAGCCGCTTGGTGAGGGGGTGGGCGTTGCTCGGCGCGGCGGCGCTGCCGCTATTCGGGATCGCTTTGCGGCATGAGGACGTGCTCTTTACGCTTTTTGCGCGCACGGCCTCCCCGCTGACCACCGGGCCGCACATGGCGGGCGCTCAGGTAGACTGGAGCAGCCGCGCTTGGTTAGACTGGGGCGCCGTGATGGAACATTACCGCGCCTATAGCGTGCATGTGGCGCTTGCGCCGCCCGGCTTGCCGCTTTTTTACGGACTCTTGGGCGCGGCGTTAGACCGTTTGCCCGCCCTGGCTGAGCCGATGCAACGCGCGTTGCTGCCGTACCAGTGCCACAACTACACCCTGCTGGCGTACTCACCTGGAGAATGGGCCTCGGCGTGGTTCGGCGTGCTGATGCCGCTGTGGGCGGCGCTGGCGGTTTTCCCGCTGTATGGGGTGACGCGCCGTCTTTACCACGACGCGCGGATCGCCCAGGCTGCTACGTTGTGGTGGCCGCTTGTGCCCGCGCTGGTGCTTTTTGCGCCTACGTGGAACACGTTCTATCCGCTTTTGAGCCTGGCGGCGTTTTGGTGTTGGTTGCGCGCGCTAGAAGGGCAACACACAGCGCGTTGGGCGTTGGGGGCGGGCGCGCTTCTCGGCTTGCTGACCTTTGCCAATTTTTCCACCGTGCCGTTGGGCGCGCTGCTGGGTGTGTACGCGCTGGTGGTGGCGTGGCAACAGCGCTTGACGCTGCGGCGCGTGGCGCTGTTGCTCGGAACGCTCGGCTTTGGCGCGGCGTTGCCCTGGGCGCTCTTTATGCTGGCGGGCGGCGCGTCACCCTGGGCGCTGCTCCAAACGGCGATGGCGCATCACCTGGAGCTGGAACGCCCCTATTGGCCCTGGCTGTGGTTGCATAGCTGGGACTGGGCGATCTTCACCGGCCTGCCGCTGATCGCCTTGTGGCTCGGAGCGAGCGTCCCGAGCGCGCGGGGACGCGATCCGTTGGGCCTGGCGCTGCTGGTGACGGTGGCCGCGCTGGTGGTCAGCGGGACGGCGCGCGGCGAAACCGGCAGGGTGTGGCTCTTTTTCGCCCCCTTTGTGCTGAGCGTGGCGGCGGCGACGCTTCTTCGCGCGCAGAAAGAGGCGCGGCGCGCCTGGCGGAGCTGGGCCGCCGTCACCTGCGGGCAAGCGGCGCTGCTCTTGGCGTTGGCGCTGAGCTGGGACGTGATCGGCACGGAGCTTACCCCACCCCCCGAACCGCCGCCGAGCGTCGCGGCGAGCCACCCGCTGGGGGTGCAGGTGGGCAATGCGCTGACGTTGAGCGGCTGGGACGCGGCGGTGGAAGATGGCGCGCTCACCTTGCGGCTCAACTGGCAACCCCTCGCGCCGATCACCCGTCCCTATTGGTTTTCCGCGCTGTTGCTCGGGCCGGACGGGCAAGCTCGCCCGCCCGCGCAAGATTGGCAGCCGCTCCAAACACGCTACCCGACCACGTGTTGGGCAATGGGGCAAACCGTCAGCGACAGCGTGACGTTGCCGTTGCCCGCCGACGCGCCTTCCGGCGATTGGTGGGTGAGCCTGGCCGTTTTTCCGGACGTAACCCGCCCGAACGAGCGCTTGACGGTGCGCTGGCCGGACGGCGCAACCGATACGCAGATCGGGCTGGGGCCAATTGCGGTGCAAAGCACGCGCTAGGGGGAGGTCATCGTGTCCACACAAAGCAGCTACACCTTGCGGCAACTTTTACGGCTGGCGCTGCCCGTCGGCACACAGATCGTGAGCGGCGAGGAGGCGGCGGAACGCCCGATTACCTGGGTGCACGCGCTGCACACGCGCCCGCCCGCCTTCCCCGATCTACGCGCTGGGGAAATGGCGCTGCTTTCGTTGGACGCGCTGCGCTTGCTCAGCGACAAGCTGACGCTGGTGGGCCTGATCCGCGAGTTGGGCGCGCTGGGCGTGGGCGCGATTGGCGTGCAGGGCGAGATCGGCCAACCCGCACGTCAGGCGGCGGAGGCGGTGGACGTGCCCTTGTTGCGGCTGCCGGAGATCGTGCCGTTGCGTGTGGTGGAACGGCGCGTGGCGCAAGTGCTGATGGGGCGCGCGCCCTCAGCCGAGGAGCGCGCCTTGCAGGTGCGCGAAGAGCTGCTCCAGCTTTCAACCGAAAATCGCGGCTTGCCCGCGTTGGCAGCGGGCCTCGCACGCTTGATAGGCAAGGCCGTTGTGGTGCAAGACAAGCGCCAGCGCATTTTGGCGCGCGCCGGCGCGCTGACCCGTTCCGCCGAGTGGCCGGAGATCGAAAACGCGCTCTACGATCTGAGACCGTTGCCGCCCGTATTCCGCAACCGTGTTGAGGTCGCGCAGCTCAACCCCGACCCGGTGCAAGTGGCGTTGCCGCTGGCGGGTTTTCAGCGGCTGGTCGCGCCGATTGTGGCGGGCAAGATGGGGCGGGGGATGCTTTCGCTGGTCTTCGGCGAAGACGAACCACCGGACGCGCTGGATGTGGCGCTGACGCATCATGGCGCGGCGGTGTGCGCGCTGGAAATGGCGAAGGAAAAGGCGATCCGCGAGGCGCAAAAGCGCGTCCAGGGCAACGTGTTGGAACAGTTCCTGGGCAACATGATCAGCGAAAAAGAGGCGCTCTTGCGCTTGACGCGGCTCGGCTATCAGCCGGACCAGATGTACAGCACACTTTACATCGGCGGCCTGCGGGAAAACGTGCCCACCCCACGCCAGATCGAGGCGCTTTGCAACGAGCAGTCCGGCGCGTTGGGCATCGGGGCGCTGGTGCAACCTTACGGCACAGAGGTCATCGTCTTTTGCGAAGGAAACGAGGAGGCCGCGCGCGATCTGGCGCTGGCCGTGCAGGGGCGCGTCCGCGAACGTTACAACGCCGAGGTGGTGGTCGGCATCGGGCAGTGCGCCGGCGACCTGCGCGCCTGGCGCGAGAGCTTCCAACAGGCGGTGGCCGCCTATCGCACCGCGTATCAGTGGAAGCTGAGCGCGCCGCTGGCCTTCCGCGAAATGGGCGTTTACCGCCTGCTTTCGCTGCTGATCGGCTCGCCGGAGCTGACCAAATTCTACTACGAGACGCTCGGCGAGCTGGCGACCGAAACGCCACAAAACGCCGAGTTCCTCGCCACGCTGGACGCTTTCTTTGAGGAGCACGGCAACCTGACGCGCACGGCCAAGCGGCTACACATCCACCGCAACACGCTTCTTTACCGCATGGATCGCATCCGCGAGATCAGCGGGTTGGACTTGGACAACCCCGAAACGCGCTTGGCCGTGCACTTGGCGCTGCGCATTCGGCGTATTTTGTGAGTTGTTGTGGGGCGCTGCCCCACACCCCGCAAGGGGCGAAACACCCCTTGACCCCGCCTCACGGCGCGTGCCGCGCCGTGAGACAAGCAAGCAAGAGACACTCACTCCGAGCGGGCGTCTGCCAACGGAGAACGTTCACCGACCACAACGCCGCGAGGCAGCGCGCCTCGCGGGGGGGCAGGGCGTTCCCGCCCCTGCTGGGGGCGCGGGGGCGAAGCCACCGCATCACGGGCGGAAGGGCACTTGGACGATGATGCGTGTGCCTTCGCCCGGGGCGCTATCAATCGTGAACGTGCCGCTCAGCCGTATGGCGCGCTGTTGCATATTGCGCAACCCGAAACTTTCCGGGTCTTGCACGGTGGCCGGGTCAAAGCCGCGCCCGTTGTCCTCAACGGTGAGCTTCAGCCAATTATCCACCTCGCGCACCTTGACCGTGACGTGAGTCGCTTGGGCGTGGCGCGCCACGTTAGAAAGCGCCTCGCGCACGATTTGCGTCAGCGAGTGGCGCTGGCGGTCGTTGAGCACGCGCAAGGACGAGGGCACGTCCACCGTCACGTCCACATGGGCAAAGTCGCGGAAGTGGCGCGCGAGCGTTTCCAGCCGCTGTTTGAAGGTGGCCTGCTCGTCGCGGGCGCTGCGCAGATCGCGGATGTAAAGGCGGATCTCTTCGATAATCTGGTTCAAGTCGTCTAGGATGCTGGCGTATTGTTCCTCTTGTTCCGGAGTCATCGGGAAGCGCCCGCGCAGAATTTCCAACTTCATCCCCACCGCATACACGGACTGAATCACCCCGTCGTGCAGCTCCATCCCGATCCGGTCGCGTTCGCGGCTGAGCGCCATTTCTTGCAACTGGGCCGAAAGCCGCGCGTTCTCGATGGCAACGGCGGCGTGTTCGGCCAGCAGCACGATCAAGCGCTCGTCGTTCTTGTCGAAAGGTTCGCCGTCCAGCGGCTCGGTGAGATAAAGATTGCCTAGGCGCGTGCCCCGACTGATGATCGGCACGCCCAAAAAGCGGCGCATGAACGGATGCCCTTCGGGAACGCCCGCCGAACGCGGGTCGGCGCTGAGGTTGTCTACGCGGATCGGCTTGTCGCTTTCCATCAGTGCGCCCAACAACCCCATTGCGCGCGGCTCGCGCACCATCTGCTGAAGTTGCTCGGCAGAAAGGCCGGAGGTGACAAACGTCTGAAAGCCGCCATCTTCCCCGGGCACACCCAGCGCGGCATAGCGTGCGCCGACCAGCTCGCGGGCGATATCTACGATCGCTTGCAACGTGCGCGGCAAGCTCAGCTCGCGTGTGATCGTGGCTGCCGCCTGGGTCAATGCGTCCAGCATCTGCATACACTTGTCGGTCGTCATGTTGTTGGGTGAAGGTGATGCGTTCATCATGCCCCGTATTTGACCTCTTCCGCGTTTCCGACTACTATAATTTCTAGATATTTCCTAAAAAAATCAGCGATTCATTAGGTTGCTTTTAGCGCCTGGCAGGTGGTTATAGGTATAATCAGGGGCATAGGCCCTGCGGAATGAAAAGATGACGCTGTGCTGGTCTGCGGCGCATGGCGCGCGGGTGGCCTTCTCATAAACTGTGTGGATTCGCAGTTGCCTAGCCTATGGCGTCCATTGTGGAGCGGGCCGCCGCCGCGCTCCGTGATGCTCGGTTATTCTATCGGCGGACAAAAGGTGTCCTGAGAAACCCCCATGCCGGAAAAATCAACCACGCCACTCCGTATCTTGATCGTTGACGACCACGCCGTCGTTCGGGCAGGCTTGAAGATGGTCTTGGAGCAGCAGCCGGACTTTATCGTCGTGGCCGAAGCCGAAAGCGGCTCAGAGGCCGTGCGTCAAGCCCAAACGCATCGTCCGGACATCGTGGTCATGGATATTCGAATGCCCGGCGGGCTTTCCGGCATCGAGGCGTGCGAGCAGATCAACGAACACGTGCCCGACTCCAAAGTGATCATGCTCACCTCCTACGCCGAAGACGAGCTGGTGATGGACGCTGTACGCGCCGGAGCGGTCGGCTATGTGCTCAAGCGCGTGGGCAGCAACGATCTGATCGACGCCATCCGCACCATCGGGCGCGGTGATGCCTTGATCGACCCTTCGATGACCAAAGCGCTGCTGGAAGAAGTGCGCCAGGCCGCGCAGGTCAAAGAGGCTTCCGCTTTTTCCGGCCTCACACCGCAAGAGATGCGCATCTTGGCGCTGATGGTCGAAGGCTTGACCAACCGCGAGATCGCCGCGCAGCTTTTTTTGGGCGAAGGCACGGTGCGCAACTACGTTGGCAACATCTTGAGCAAACTCCAGGTTTCTAACCGCGCTGAGGCCGCCGTTTTTGCGGTCAAAAACCACATCGAGCGCCATTTACCCAAAGACGACACCGCCTGAGCGGTGCGCTTGGGCGCTACTTTTGTGCGTCCATAAGGTTCACGCGGCGTGCTATTTTGTGTTGCCGAGTTTCTGCTCACTATAAACGCTCGTGGGGCGGCTCGATAGTGCTAAAGATCACAGCAAGTTTGTGCGATTAGCACACACCAAGCGCATAACAAACAGCGCCAGCCTGCTTGGCTGGCGCTGTGTTTGGCACGCGCTGTCGTGTTTGCGGTGTGGAGTTAGCCAACGACGGTGGTCGGCAGCGGCATTCCGTGCCAGACCTCATCATCGTTCGGGCCCAGGGTATTGGCCGGAACCCATAAGTAGTTACCGGACAAAAGCACCTGGTAATACTGCCCGCTGGCGTCCTTCCCCAATACCCAAATCGTCTTGCCGGCGCTCAGCGTGGCCCCAGTGAGGGCGTCCGCACGTGGGGCGAAGTACAGCGGGGTATCCACTTTCACCTCGCCAACCACCGATCCGGGCGGGATCGGGACCATATCCGGGCCTGCGCCACAAGTCGGGTCGATATCCGGGAAGTAGGGGTCCACCCCGTCAACGTAGCTGTTTGACGGGTCAACCAAGGAAACGCCTATTCCAGGGATCGCCGGCCAGGGATTGGGAATCAAAAGACTGGCCATGTACGTCCCTGCGCCGGTCACGTTGATCGTGGCGCTTTTGATCAGTTGATAGTCATCCCAAATCTCGACGGTGTAGTTGCCGGTGGGGTCACCAGCCGCTACGCTAAAGTAAACTTCCAGGGTGCAGCCGTAGCTGTTAAACCCAAGAATCGAGGCCGCCAAAGCCGGTTTGGCGGGCAACATCACGGCAACCAGTGCCAAAACTAACAGGGTGCTGAGAAGGATGGGTCGTCGCATTGTTGTTTTCCTCCTTATACTCCTTGTGCGACAAAACTATAGCGGAGAGAGACTCGAAGAGCCTTCTTCAAGCATTATAGTCGAGTATAAGGCCCGAAGGGGGTAAAATTTTCAAATTTTTATATATTTTTATATCCCTTTTGTTTTTAATGGACCCATACGCCCGCGCACGGGCGGGCGTATGGGCGTGCTGAGGAGTTGAGGCGAGGGGGTCAGTCGTCGCCGGCGCTGTCGGCAGCGGGGAGGGTGCGCGTCTCGACAGCCTCAAAGCCGTTGCCGCGCAACGAGCCGAAGCCCATCTTCCGACGCGGCATCAGATCGTCGCCGGTGTTGATCTGGCTGGTGAGGCTGGAGACCGACTGCTGGAGCGTTTCCAAGTCCACCGTGCGTTTGCGATTGTGCGCGGCCAACATGCGCGCGTGGAGCGCGATCTCGCGCACAAAAGCGCCCGTTTGCCCCACCAACTGGGGCACAACTTCTTCATGTTCCGGCTGCCATTGCGGCCCCATGTAATGGCGCAACATTTCCAGCGCCAGCTCCTCATTTTGGATCGGCGGGATGACGATAATCCGGTCCATGCGCCCGGGGCGTTTGGCGATCCGTTCGTCGATTACCTCCGGGTAGTTGGTTGTGGCGAGCAGGAGCGCCCCGCGCGGATTGTTGGGGGACTCCAGCCCGTCCAAGACGTTGAGGATGCGCGCTTTGTCGTCCTTGCGCAAATACACGTCGATCTCTTCCACGATCAGCAACACGGGGTAACCCGCGTTTGCCACCACGTTGAGCGCATGGTGGATTTTGTGGAAGGACGCGCCGTCGTCGTCTGCGCCAGAAACGTAGACCACCACCCGTTTTTTGCGCAGCGCCAAGCGTGCCATCGCTGCGCAAAGCATCGTTTTGCCCGTCCCGGGCGGCCCGACCAAAAGCAATTTGCGGAAGGGGGCCAGGTTCAGCTCTTTGTAGATCGAGACGCCGTCGGCGAAGAACGCTTCCATGTCGGAGCGCAAATCGTCTTTGATCTCCGGTGGCAAGATGACTTCGTTCCACTCAACCGTAGGCTTGAAGTAGGCGTTTGTCCCGCCGATGATGTAAACATCGGTGCGGCGTGAGGGACGGCGCACGGTGTCGTTGCAAAGCTGCTCGAAGTCCGCCCAGGCGTCCAAATGTTCCGGCGGAACAAGCGCGACAGCGACAATGTTGGGGTCGTCGTCGCGGAAGTAGGAGCTGACGAAGAGCACCTCGAAATCGCCCTCGGAGTGGGAAAAGGAAAACGCAAACGCGCCTACCGTTTCGCCCAAAATCGGCTTGCGAGACGGCATCACATACTCGCTGATCGAAATAACCTCATCGCAGAGAAGTTGCTCCACGCCGGTGTAATAGGCTTTGCCTTTCAGCCGCCGACGGGGTTTGATCCGTGTGTGGACAACCTGATTGCCGCAGTTTTCAGAGGCCCACAGCAATTGGTAGGGGGCCTCGCCGTTGCGCTGCTGCCAGGCTTCTTTGGCCCACAGCGCCAGCCGTTCGTACCGCATCATCCATTTGTGAGTGTCCATATCTTCCTGTGCGCGCATTCCTGCCATAATTCGCTTTTGAAGTGATGCCGCTGGTCGCACGGTCCCTTTTTCTCCCATACCCTTTTGCACCTCGATTGTAACATGCCCGGAACTTCCGAACACCCCACGTTTTTCGGGGGAAAGGAACGCCAACAGCTTTTTACGGAATTTTTCGGTTTAGACGCTGGGAACGAGCGTTACGACCGTCACGCCGTCCCCGCCTTCTTTGGGGCCGCCGCGCTTATAACGTTGCACCAGCGGATGCCCGCGCAGATGTTCACGCACGGCGGCGCGCAAAACGCCCGTGCCCTTGCCGTGAATAATGCGCACAAAGGGCATACCGGCCATATAGGCCGCGTCCACGTATTCTTCCAGGCGCGGCAGGGCTTCCTCGACGGTGTGCCCGCGAATGTCCAGCTCCAACCCGGGCGAAGCGCTCCGCATGGCGACGGCGTCACGGCTCTGAGACGCTCCCCGCACATCGCCCGCTACACGTTGACGTTGGGCCGCGCGTTTGCTTTCCCCTTTAGAACGCGGCGCCAGCTCGTCTAGGCGGGTGCGCAATCGCAAGCGCCCGATGGCGACCTCGGCTTCGTTCTCGCTCAGCTCGGTGATCTGTCCTTCTGCGCTGAGCGTCGCCACCCAGACCAATTCGCCGACGCGGAAACGGTGCGGTTGATCCTCGTCGTCGGTGAGCTGGGGCAGCGGTTCGGGCGGAGGGGGCAACTCTTCTTCCAGGGTCCGCGCTTCCTGTTCAACTTGGCGGATCACGTCCAGCGGTTGACCCGCTGCCGCCAAGCGCTTGCGCATCCGACGCACCTCGGCGCGTAACGCTTCCAGCTCGGCTTCGGCTTCTTCACGCGCTTGGGCCAGGATTTCGCGGCGCTCTTGTTCGATATGCTCCAGGCGTCCGCGCAGCTCGGCGCGCAGCTCTTCTGCCGCCGTAAAGGAGCGCAAACTGGCCTCGGCGGCGCGGCGGCTTTCTTCGCGCTTGCGCAAAATTTCGTCCAGCAGCTCGTCGGCTTGTAAGTCCGTGTGGCCGACTAGGGCGCGCGCCTGGGCGATGATGTGCTCCGGCAGCCCCAACTGCGCGGCGATCGCCAGCGCGTTAGAGCGCCCGGGCAGCCCGATGATCAGGCGGTAGGTCGGCGCGAGCGTTTCCAGGTCAAATTCTACGCTGGCGTTTTGCACGCCCGCCTTTTCGTGCCCGTAGAGCTTCAGCTCCGGGTGGTGCGTGCTGACCAGCGCGGTAACGCCGCGATCCACGAACTCATCCATCAGCGCGCGCGCCAGCGCCGAGCCTTCGGCGGGGTCGGTGCCCGCGCCCAGCTCGTCTAGGATCACCAGGCAGCGCGGGTCGGCTTCGCGCAGAATTTCGATGATGTTGGTCATGTGCGAAGAAAACGTCGAGAGCGACTGCTCGATGCTCTGTTCGTCGCCGATATCTGCGAAAACTTCGCGGAAGACCGAGAGCCGCGATTTTTCGGCGGCGGGAATGTGCAACCCACATTGCGCCATCAACGTGAGCAGCCCGACCGTCTTCAGGGCGACGGTTTTGCCGCCGGTGTTCGGGCCGGTGATGATCAGGGCGTAGGTTTCCTCGTCCAACACCACGTCAATCGGCACGACCGTTTCCGCGTCTAACAGTGGATGGCGCGCTTGGCGTAAGGCGATGGTGCTGCCCGGGTGCGGCGGCTCGGCGGAGCGGAAGCCGACCAACTGCGGCTCGGTAGCATCCAGCGCCTCGGCGTAGCGCGCTTTGGCAAAGACCAAGTCCAGATAGGCGAGCGTCTCGACGGTGCGCGCGATGTATTTGGCCTCGTGGCCGACAAAGTCGCACAGCTCGCGTAAGATACGGCGCAGCTCGTTTTCCTCGGCCAATTGCAACTCGCGGTAGGCGTTGTTTAGCTCCACTGTGGAAAGCGGCTCGATGAAGAGCGTGGCGCCGCTGGCGCTTTGGTCGTGCACAATGCCCGGGATACGCCCTTTGAACTCGGCTTTGAGCGGGATCACGTAACGCCCGTGTCGTTGGGTGACCAGCGCCTCTTGCAAATATTGTTGATTGTTCGGGTTGTGCGCGATGTTATTCAGCTTGCTGTGCAGCCGGTCA
>JALSSH010000292.1 GCA_026984385.1 Ardenticatenia bacterium
CTTCGTCCTTGCGCAACACGTAGACCTCGCCCATGAAACGACGGTGCGGCGTGATCGACCCCGGCTTAGCCAAAACCATGCCCCGCTCCACCTCGTCACGGTCGATCCCGCGTAGCAAAATGCCCGCGTTGTCGCCCGCTTGGGCCGCGTCCAGTTCCTTGTGGAACATCTCGATGCCCGTCACCACCGTCTTGCGGATCTCGTCGCTCAGCCCGACAATCTCCACTTCTTCGCCCTTCTTGAGCGTCCCCCGCTCCACGCGCCCCGTCACCACCGTGCCGCGCCCCTTGATGCTGAACACATCTTCAACCGGCATCAGAAACGGCTTGTCTAGGTCGCGCTCCGGCGTCGGTATGTACTCGTCTACCGTGTTCATCAGCTCCCAGATGCACTGGTATTCCGGAGCGTCCGGGTCCGTGCTCGTGCACTCCAGCGCCTTGAGCGCCGAACCCCGCACGATCGGCGTGTCCGCCGGAAATCCGTAGCTCTCCAGCAGCTCGGCCAGCTCCATCTCCACCAGCTCCAAAAGCTCCGGGTCGTCCATCATGTCCACTTTGTTCAAGAACACCACCATCGCCGGCACTTCCACCTGCCGCGCCAACAGCACGTGTTCCCGCGTCTGGGGCATCGGCCCGTCCGGCGCCGCCACCACCAAGATCGCCCCGTCCATCTGCGCCGCGCCCGTGATCATGTTCTTGATGTAGTCACGGTGCCCCGGGCAGTCCACGTGCGCATAGTGCCGCTTTGCCGTCTCGTATTCCACGTGCGCAATCGCTATCGTGATCCCTCGCGCCCGCTCTTCCGGCGCGTTGTCAATCTGGTCAAACGCCCGAAAGTCCGCCCACCCCTTCAGCGACAACACTTTCGTGATCGCCGCCGTGAGCGTCGTCTTCCCGTGATCAATGTGGCCGATCGTCCCCACGTTCACATGGGGCTTCGTCCGCTCAAATTTCCCCTTGGACATGCTGAGTTTAGTTCCTCCGAAACGTGCAAGTATGCAGGAATAAAAAGAATGCCCGCCGACGCAGGCGCTTTGGACATGCTGAGCCTACGATGGGATTTGAACCCATGACCTCGCCCTTACCAAGGGCGTGCTCTGCCAACTGAGCTACGTAGGCAAAGTAGGCGCAGGTGCTTTGCGGGTAGCTTAGAACCTACCAAGTGGGCCAGGTAGGACTCGAACCTACGAAGGCGTCTGCCAGCGGATTTACAGTCCGCCCCCTTTGCCGCTCGGGACACTGACCCATTTTTCGCCGATGAGCGCTCATCGAGCAAGCCGACGATGGGAATCGAACCCATAACCTAGCGCTTACAAGGCGCTTGCTCTGCCGATTGAGCTACGTCGGCGTTCGCTGACATTGTACCATGCCCGCTACGCCGCCTCAAGGGTGATTCCCCTCTCATCGGACGCTCGGGATTGTATCGGAGCGCTTTTGCTTTGTCAATGGTGCGCGGGAGTTTTGGCGACGCTTTTTGAAGTGCGTTTGAGTGCAGCTCGCTTTGCGCGCTGGGCACCATTGAACACAAAGCGGCGTAGAGACGAATCTCTACGCCGTTGGCTGTACCCCCACCAGGACTCGAACCTGGGCCTTCGCCTCCGGAGGGCGACGCTCTGTCCTCTGAGCTATGGGGGCAACTGCTCAAATTGTACCAACATCAAGCGGGACGTCAAGCGTTGGACTCTTGCGGCGTGTTTGACAAGCGCGCGTGAATAGGTGACAATTTTCCCCACGATAGGCAAGCACAGGTAGACAAACGCACACAGCAACTTTTGCCTCGGTCGCTTTCCGACCGGTGCGTTTGAAAACATCGTGTTTTTCTGGTCACTCGCGGAGCGAAACGATGATTAAAGATGTTTTGCAAGACGCCGAAAGCCGTATGAAAAGCGCGCTTTCTGTGCTGGAAGATGACCTCAGGGGAATGCGCACGGGGAGGGCTTCTCCGGCGCTGGTAGAAAAGCTCACCGTTGAATATTACGGCACAGACACACCGCTTTATCAAATGGCGACCATCTCTGTGCCCGAACCCCAGATGATCATGATCCGCCCCTTTGACAAAACCGCCCTCAAAGCCGTAGAGCGGGCGATCCTCGCTTCTGAGCTGGGGCTGACGCCAAACAACGATGGGAACGTGATCCGCCTGATTATTCCACCGCTGACCCAAGAACGCCGCGCAGAGTTGCAAAAGTTGGTGCACAAGCGCGTGGAACAAGCGCGCGTCGCCGTGCGTAATGTGCGCCGTAGCGCCATTGAAGACTTGCGCGAGTTTGAACGCGAAAAACTCATCTCGGAAGACGACCTCAAGCGCGGGCAAGACGAGGTGCAAAAGCTGACCGACAAATACATTAAATTGCTCGAAGAGGCCGGTCAGCGTAAAGAAAACGAGATCATGGAAATCTAGCCGCGTAAAAACGTGGCGATGTAGCCCAATGACAACGCGGGCAACATACGGCGGAGCAAATAACGCATGAGCGATGAGGTAGCACGCTTGCGAGAGCGCGTCCCGTACCATGTGGCGATCATCATGGACGGCAACGGGCGCTGGGCACGTGCACGCGGGCAACCTCGCTTGGCCGGTCATCGTGCAGGTGTTGAAAATCTGCGCCGCACGCTGGATGCGTGTGCCAAGCTGGGTATCAAAGTCCTGACCGTTTACGCCTTTTCCACCGAAAACTGGGGGCGCCCCCCCGCCGAAGTGCGCGGGTTGATGAATATCTTGGAAACGGTCATTGACCGTGAGCTGAGACGTCTCCATGCCAACGGGGTACAATTGCGTCATGTGGGCGTCTTAGAAGGGCTTTCGGAATCGCTCCAGCGCAAAGTGCGCCAGGCTGTCGCGTTGACACGCAACAACGACCGTGTGACGTTAAACGTGGCTTTTAACTACGGCGGACGCCAGGAGATCGTACACGCAGTGCAACGCATCATGCGGGCGGGCTTTGCACCGGAAGAAGTGGACACGACCCTGATCAACTACTATCTTTACACCGCAGGCTTGCCCGACCCCGACCTGATCATCCGTACCGCCGGCGAGATGCGTTTGAGCAACTTCTTGTTGTGGCAAGCGTCCTATGCCGAATATTACTCAACGCCGGTGTTTTGGCCGGACTTTGACCAAGCGGAGCTGCTTAAAGCATTGCACCAATACGCGCAACGCGAACGCCGCTTCGGGTTAGTTTCGCCATCTTCGTCCTGAATGTACTCTAGCCTCACGCCCTTTACTTATATTTGAGGATCGCCCATGCTCCGAACTCGTGTCTTGACCGCCGTCCTCGCTCTTCCGCTCTTGGCTGTGCTGGTTTGGGTTGGGGGATGGGCTTTTGCGTTACTGGTTGCTGGCGCACTGCTGATCGCCGGCTGGGAATACGTCCAGTTGCTGCGCCAGGGCGGTTATGCTCCGTCGCTATGGCTAACTTGGGCTTTGATCGCGCTGGCGGTCGGCGCGGTGCGCTTTGGGCATGACGAATGGCGCACGCCCGGGCTGGCGTTGCTTCTGGTGTTAGGCATGGGCCAAACGGTTTGGCGCATGGAACACGCCGCCCCCGTCCCCCTCCACGATCTGGCGTTAGCCGTATTCGGCGGCGTCTACATCGGCTGGCTGGGGAGCGCTTTTTTGGCGCTGCGCCAATTGCAGCACGGCGCGTATTTCGTCGCGTTAGTCTACGGCAGCGTCGCCGTCGCCGATAGCGCCGCCTATTTCGTAGGGCGAAGGTGGGGGCAACACAAAATGTCTCCGCGCGTCAGCCCTAAAAAGACTTGGGAAGGCTATGGGGGCGGGGTGGTGGGTGCGGTGCTTTTCGGCGCGCTGATGGGCGCATTTGCGCCTGTGCAGACGCTGAGTTGGGCACATGGCGCAGCACTCGGCGCGCTGATCGGCATGTTGGGCACACTGGGCGATCTGGGCATTTCGGCGCTCAAGCGTCAGGTGGGCGCGAAGGACTCCGGCCACCTGATCCCCGGGCATGGCGGCATCTTAGACCGCGTGGATTCGGTGTTGGTGGCGGCGTGGGTCGGCTATAGCTATCTGACGTGGGTGGTGTGGCGTTGAAGTGTGCCCATCCCACGAATTTTGAACCAAAGCAGGGTTTTGTGTATAAGCATAAAAGAAGCCGTCTTTACATTTTTCGGTTGTGCGGGGGAATGTGAGGAGGAAAGGGGAGCATATCGCCGCGAGAGACATCTTCAGACGCGCCGACAACATGCGGCGCCATGCACGTTGCCCATCAGTTTGTACAAAAAATGTTGCTTACCCGCAAGGGTTCGTTAGAATTCTGGATTACATTTCATAAAGCTGAAGGGTATTTTGACCGTGTAGGGCTGCTCACGTTTTTTAAGCTCGGGCAGCAAAGGAGAAAGTGACGCTTTGACAGTCTTAATGGAGATACGCAACCTCACCACACGCTTTAATACCGAAGAAGGCGTGGTGCACGCAGTTAACGGCGTTTCCTACACGCTCCACGAAGGGGAAACCCTGGGCGTGGTAGGGGAAAGCGGTTGCGGAAAAACTGTGCACGCGCTTTCGATTATGAGCTTGATCCCTCAACCTCCGGGTGAAGTGGAAGGTGAGGTGATCTTTCGCGGGCGCGATCTGCTCAAGCTCAGCAAAAACGAACAGCGCCTGGTGCGCGGGGCCGAGATCGCCATGGTCTTTCAAGACCCGATGACTTCGCTCAACCCTGTGCTCACCATCGGTCGTCAGATCACCGAGGCGCTGAAGTTGCATTTGGGCATGGACAATCATCAGGCCCGTGAACGCGCCGCTGAGTTGCTCTCTATGGTCGGCATTCCTTCGGCTAAGGAGCGTTTGGACGACTACCCGCATCAGTTTTCCGGCGGGATGCGCCAGCGCGTGATGATCGCGATGGGGCTTTCTTGTAACCCCCAATTGCTGATCGCCGACGAGCCGACAACTGCGCTGGACGTGACCATCCAAGCCCAAATTTTGGACTTGGTGCGCCGTTTGCGAGACAAGATCGGCATGGCGATGATCTGGATTTCGCACGATCTGGGCGTGGTCGCCGGTCTGGCGGATACCGTGCAGGTGATGTATGCGGGGCATATCGTAGAACGCGGCTCGGCCAAGGACGTCTATCGGGACTCACGCCACCCTTACACCATCGGGCTGTTGGGGTCGTTGCCGCGCCTGGACCAAAAACGTGAGCGCCTGTTTTCGATCAAAGGGTCACCGCCCGATATGCGCTTCTTGCCGAAGGGCTGCCCCTTTGCGGAACGTTGCCCCTGGGCACGTGAACAATGTATCGAAGAAAACCCGACTTTGCGCCCTGTGCCTGACGGCGCAGAAGGCCACATCATGGCGTGCTGGGTAGACGTTCGCCAAGAGGAGGGCGGCTATGAACAACATGCCTAAGACTCGTACCCAAGCCACCGGCCCGACTTCTCGCATGGACGGGAAAAGGATTTTGCTGGAGGTCAAAAACCTCAAAAAGCATTTCCCGATCAAATCCGGCATCCTCTTCCAGCACGAAGTGGCCGCCGTGAAAGCCGTTGATGGCGTCACCTTCCACATCTACGAAGGGGAAACGCTCGGTTTGGTGGGCGAAAGTGGTTGCGGCAAATCCACAACCGGGCGCACCATCCTCCAGCTTTACCGCCCCACTGCAGGCAGCGTCAAGTTTGAGGGCGTGGAACTCACCGAGCTTAAAGGGAGTGCCCTACGTCGGATGCGGCGTAAGATGCAGATGGTTTTCCAAGACCCTTACGCTTCGCTCAACCCGCGTATGTCGGTCGGGCGCATCGTGGCCGAGCCGCTGGTGGTGCACAACATCGGCACGAAAAAAGAGCGCGAAGAGCGCGTGGCAGAGCTTTTGGAGTTGGTCGGGCTTAACCCGTATTTTGTGCGTCGCTATCCGCACGAGTTCTCCGGTGGGCAACGTCAGCGCATCGGTTTGGCGCGTGCGTTGGCGCTGAACCCCAAGTTCATCGTGGCCGACGAACCGATCTCGGCGTTGGATGTTTCGATCCAGGCTCAGGTAGTCAACTTGATGCAGGAGCTGCAAGAAAATTTGGGGCTGACCTACCTCTTTATCGCCCATGACTTGAGCATGGTACGCCATCTATGCGATCGCGTTGCTGTAATGTATCTGGGCAAACTCGTTGAGGTGGCCGAAAGCGAAGAGCTTTACACCAACCCGCTCCATCCGTATACCCAAGCGCTGCTTTCGGCTGTGCCGGTGCCCGACCCCGTTGTCGAAGAAACACGCCAGCGCATCATCCTCAAGGGCGACGTGCCCAGCCCGATCAACCCACCGGTGGGGTGCAACTTCAACACACGCTGTCCGGTTTCGGTGGATGTATGCTTCAGCCAAGAGCCGGAACTGATCGAGGTGTTGCCCGAACATTGGGTCGCCTGCCACCGCGTGATCTAAGCGAAGGAGAAAACCATGACTGTTGCAGAAGGCGCAGAGCCAATTTCGCTTTCTGAAGAAGAGTACGCACGTTCCAGCCCCTGGCTGGATTCTTGGCGACTTTTCCGTCGAAACAAAGCCTCGGTAGTGGCGCTGATCGTGTTGGCAATCATCTTCGCCATTGCTATCACGGCCAAGTTTTGGACGCATGTCGGGCTGTTAGACGCCCGCACCGGCGCCGAAGCGCGTCACACCATCAATCCGGCCAATTTACCCGCCCAAGACCCTTACCCCGACCCGGGCATTTGCGCCCGAGACGGCCAGGATCGCAATCCGGACTGGTGCGGTTGGATCGGTGAAGATGCATTGGTGTTGGTGCAAGAACTGCAATGCTATCGTCCAGAGCCAGACCCCACACAACGACAGTGGTGCTATCTGCTCGGTGGTGATAGCAGCGGCAAAGATTGGATGACGCAAACCGTCTACGGCGCGCAAGTGTCGCTGGCGGTCGGCGTGGTAGGCGCCACCATGAGCTTGATCATCGGCCTGATCTACGGCGTCATCTCGGGCTACTACGGGGGGCGCGTAGATATGGTGATGATGCGCATCATTGACTTTCTATACGGCTTTCCCACGTTGGTGATGATCATCCTGTTGCAGGTGTTCTTCACCGAAGTTGCCCGCGAATATCAAGATGCCGGAAGAAAAGGGTTGGTCGGTTTCCTTTTGAACTTAAACAAAGAGATGGGCGGCTTGCTGTTCCTATTCATCGCCTTAGGTGCGTTGGCTTGGATCGGCATGGCCCGCCAAGCGCGGGGGTTGGTGCTTTCGTACCGCGAAAAAGAATTTGTGGAAGCCGCCCGCGCTGTAGGGGCAACCGACCGACGTATCATCTTCGTGCATTTGCTGCCGAACGTCTTGGGGCCGCTGATCGTCTTGGAGACACTCGCCATCCCGGGCTATATCTTCACCGAAGCGTTCTTGAGTTTTATCGGTCTGGGCGTGCAACCCGGCACACCAAGCTGGGGTGCGATGATCAGCGAAGTACGCACGCGCGGCGGGTTCTTCTCGAACCGTCATATCTTGCTCGTGCCCAGCGTCGCGCTGGTGATCACGACGTTGGCGTTTAACTTCCTGGGCGACGGCTTGCGTGACGCCCTAGACCCGCGTATGCGCGGCACATAACACGCCGGATATGGTGACGAGGAGAATACCGAACGTGAGAACACAGCAAAAGCAAATTTCGGCGACACTCTTTTTTGTGTTCATGGTGCTGGCGGTGGTCACCCTGTCCTGCTATTCCGGGCAACTGGGGCTTTTTGAGCTGACACCGTACTACACCAACACGCCGCCCCCAACGGCTGTTGAGTCACGCTATCACGTGCTGGATACGGTGTTGGCGCCCCAAGAACCCGGGCGGACGTTCTTCAATATGACGCTGAACCCCGAACCGTTGCTTGACAACCTGACCAACTCCAAAGCCGTCTGTCAAGGCGGCTCGCCGGCCACGATCCTATACGCGGGCGAGGGAGAAGGCGGCAAGGTGTACTATCTGCTGAACTGCGTCGGGGCCGTAGGGTGGGCGGAAGAAAACCGCCTGGCCGGCCCGTTGCTCTTTTCTAAGGGCGACTTGGCGCTGACCTTAGCGCCAGCGGATAACCCCGCCGCGCAGTCTATCGAGTTGGTAGATGACTACTTCCGCCCGCTGCCCTTCAACCCGCTGCAAATGTGCAAGCCCGAAACGGTCGTGCGCATCTCAGACCTCAAACCCGCCGACCCTGACGAAAACGGCTTCAAGGAAATCTTCTACCAGATCACCTGCCCCACCAGCGGCGGCCCGTTGAAAGGTTGGGTGCCCGGGGATGAGCTTTTCGGCCCGCTGGAGATGAACCTCGGCGAGCGCGCGATTGCCACCGGCGAAGAAGGGCAACCGTACCGTATGGCAAATGAACCCGCCCCGCTCACCGACGAGAACGCCGTCGAGGGCGAGTGTCAAGTCGGCGACGTATTGGTGGCGCAGGAAGTGCGCTATCTGGAAAACAACGTCTTCTACAAGATGCAATGTGGCGACATGAGCGGCTGGGTTGACCAAGATCACTTTGTGGGGCCGCTGCGCTACGACGTAGGCGAAAACACGGTGATCTACATGCCTCCTGTGCCGACTTTCGTAGAAGCCCAAACGCCTGAAGGCGAAGCTATTGAAGGCGCACGGCGTCGGGTGGTGCAAATTGTGCCACCGCTCTACTTGACGACCGACCCCGGAATGGCCGTTCAAGAAGGTGACGAGGAAAACGTGGTCGGCAAATGCTTCTCCGGCCAAACTGCACGGATCGAGGAGTACGCCGCGCTGGACACGATCTACTATCGGGTCACGTGTGACGCTTGCATCCAAGAAGAAACCGACGAAGACGGCAACACCGTTTGCACGGCCACCGAGCCGCGCACTGGTTGGACCGAACAGCGCTATCTGCAAGGGCCGATCGATTTTGTTATCGGCGAACGTGTGCTTTTCTCAAGCGACAGCAACGCCATCATGGAAGACGAGAACGGCACGGTTTGGGCGCGCATTCCGGCCAATATCGAGGGGGCTGCGGCTGTCGGGCAATACACCACCTTCGCAGGGCGCTGCTTGCGCGAGGAAGGCGTGGAGGTCACCGGCATCACGCTGGAAAAAGACCGCACGCGCGACCGCTTCAACTTCTACTACGCGATTCAGTGTGAAGGCGAGCCGGCCACTGTCGAACAACGCACCGAGGGCACCGTCACCCGTCCGGTGACCGTTTACACCGAAGGCGCGCGCGAGCTGATCACGGGCTTTGCTTCGGCGCGAGACCTGGTCGCTTTGGAAGAGTAGCGCCACACGGAAAAAACTCACCCAGGGGCCGCTAGGGCAGCCCCTGGGTTCAGGACAAACGAGGACGGACTATGACAGAAACACAACCCGAACAGAACCCGATCGTCGCCATTGTCCAAAGTGTGCTGGAAACCATTGTGCGCTTATTAGGTGGCGCAAGCATGGTCAAGTTCTTGATCCGGCGCTTTTTGGCGGCGATTCCGGTGCTTTTTGCGATCATGCTGGTGACGTTTGTGCTCACGCACTTGTTGCCAGCCGGCCCGTTTAGCTTTGCGGCGGGCAACAAAAAGATGCCGGACTATCTGGTCAAACAACTGGAAGAAAAGTTTGGCCTAAACAAGCCTGTGCTTTTTAACACTCCCAACGACGGCTACTTTCCGGACGACGGGGATTGGCACTGGCTACCCCACAAACGCACGGAAGTTCGCACCATCGGCGGCACAAAACAAGGTGATGTGCTCTCTAAAGAAGTCGAAGTATGGCGGATTGACTTTTTGGACTCGCAGTTTTGGGGCTACGTCTGGGGCGTGTTGCACCTGGACTTTGGCCCATCGCTGAACAAGGCGCTGCGAGACCAAAATGTGCAAGTGCACGAAGAGATCGCCAAACGCCTGCCCGTCTCGATGCAAGTGGGCATCTTTTCGGTTATTTTGGGCTTTTTGCTCGGCGTGCCGATGGGCGTATTGGCTGCTGTGTATCACAACACTTTTATTGACTATGTCACGATGTTCTTCGCGGTGTTGGGGCAAGCAACGCCTGCCATTGTACTTGCGCCCATCCTGATCATCATATTTGCCGTAGAGCTAAACTGGGTCCCTGTGGCAGACAACCAGAACCAATGGCAACAGGGGCCTGAACTTTCGCTCTACTACCTGCAAATTTTGGCGCTGCCGGTGATCACGTTGGGCACAGGGATGAGCGCGGGCATCGCCCGCTTGACGCGCGCGAGCTTGCTCCAAGTGTTGCATGAAGACTATGTGCGCACGGCCCGCGCTAAGGGGTTGCGCGAACGTGTGGTGATCTATGTGCACGCGCTGAAAAACGCCCTCATCCCTGTGGCGACCATCCTCGGCCCGCTGCTCGCCGGTGTGCTCACCGGTACGTTTGTGGTCGAGCTGATCTTTGTCATCCCGGGGCTGGGGAAAGTTTTTGTAGAAAGCGTGGCCGCGCGCGACTACACCATGATCATGGGCGTGACGATTCTCTATTCGGTCTTCTTGATCGCGGGCAATATCCTGGTGGATATCATGTACACTTGGCTCGACCCGCGCATCCGTTTTGACTGAGGACGCCGAACCGTCCACTTGCGTAATGACAGGCAGCGGGGGCGTTCGAACGCTCCCGCTGTTTTTTTGCTTTGGGCCAAATAGCCAAAGGCTCTATTTGGACCTGTTGATGGTTCTATGGCCCGATCTATAATGAAGACGGTGCAGAGCGAAACAAGGAATACACGCAGCCCATGGCAATCATCATCCGTAGGGAATCAGTCGAGCCGATCTATCAGCAATTGGCGCGGCATTTTCGGACGCAGATCGAAAGCGGACAGTTGCCCCCCGGGGAACGGTTGCCGCCCACGCGCGATCTGGCGCGGCAACTCGGCGTCGGGCGGGTGAGCGTTGTCCACGCTTACGCCCAGTTGCGCGAAGAGGGGCTGGTGGTGGCTTGGCCCGGGCGCGGGACGTTTGTGGCCGGTCAACGCTCCGCTGTGGAGCGTGAGAACGCGCCCGCATGGCAATTAACCCACCTCTGGAGCGCGGGCCTGCGCGAAATGACCCGCTTGGCTCAGCAACCCGGGGTAATCGCCTTCAACGGCGGTGCGCCGCCGGACGAGTTCTTGCCGGTGGACGCGCTGCGTCAGGCGCTGAACACGGTGCTTTCT
This sequence comes from Ardenticatenia bacterium, assembly GCA_026984385.1. Lineage (GTDB taxonomy): Bacteria > Chloroflexota > Anaerolineae > Aggregatilineales > Aggregatilineaceae > JALSSH01. The sequence goes on from JALSSH010000292.1 coordinate 11,098, forward strand.
CGTGATGGCGCGGCGGCGGTGACCTACGAAGAGCCGGAGGGCTATCAACCACTGCGCCAAAGCGTGGCCGGTTATGTGGCCTCGCTGGGCATTCAATGTTCGGCGGACGATGTGCTGATCACAGGGGGGACGCAACAGGCGCTGGACTTGGTCGTGCAAACGGTGTTGAGCGCCGGTGACGTGTTGGTGACGGGCAACCCCACCTATTTGGGCATTTTGGATGTGGCGCGCGTGCGGCGTATTGTGCCGGTGGGCGTGCCGGTTGGGCCGGAGGGAATGCGGCTCGACGCGCTCGAAAGCGTGCTACGAGAGCGACGGCCCACGCTGGTCTACGTCACGCCGACCTATCATAACCCCACCGGCACGGTGATCCCTTTGCACCGACGGCGGCAGTTGCTGGCGCTTGCGGCCCAGCATGGCGCGTTGGTGTTGGAGGACGCCGTCTATCACGAGTTGGGCTATCATTCCCCCCCACCTCCCCCGCCACTGAAAGCGATTGATGCGGATGGCGTGGTTATCCACACCAGCGGCTTTTCTAAGATTTTGCTTCCTGGCACACGTATCGGTTACCTTATCGCATCCGGCGCAGTGCGTGAGCGGCTGGTGCGGCTGAAGGAGGCGGCGGATGTGTGCACGCCCGGGCTGAATCAGCGCGCGATGCAGCTTTATCTGGCAAGCGGCGCGCTTAGCGGCCATTTGCAACGAGTGCGCGCCGAGCTGCGCACCCGTTGTGAAGCGGCGTGCGCAGCGGCGCAGCGGTATTTTCCGCAGGGTACGCGCTGGAACGAGCCGGGAGGGGGACTGTACCTGTGGGTGCGCTTGCCGGATGGCGGTCCAACGGCAGCCGAGCTTTACGCGACGGCCATCCAGCACGGCGTGGCGTATGCGGTGGGCACGCTTTTCCACACCGACGGCAGCGGCGGGCGGCATATTCGGCTCAATTTCGCCGCGCACCCTCCCGAGCGTATCGCTGAAGGTTTCAAACGTCTGGGTGCGGCATGGCACGCTTGGCAACGGGCTTTTGCGCCAGCCGTGCGCCGTGCACCGATCTTATAGGGTACGGTTTTGTGGTTATGTGGTTGAGAACCGAAGGAGTAGGGACATGAGCAACACCAGCAACACGGATAACGGTGCGCAAAAAGGCACCGATACACTCAAACGCGGCCTGGCGCAGATGCTTAAGGGCGGCGTGATTATGGACGTGGTGACGCCCGAGCAAGCCCGCATCGCCGAGGAAGCGGGGGCGGTCGCGGTGATGGCACTGGAGCGCGTGCC
>JALSSH010000293.1 GCA_026984385.1 Ardenticatenia bacterium
GTGGCGGTGTAGGTGCGCGTTGGGGTGTCGGTGGGCGTGGGGGTAGGCGTGCGCGTAGCCGTCGGCGTGCGCGTGGGCGTGTCGGTCGGTGTGTAGGTAGCCGTATGCGTTGGCGTGTGAGTCGGCGTGGCCGTGTCGGTGGGTGTGCGCGTTGGCGTGTGGGTCGGCGTGTTGGTGGCGGTGAAGGTCGCCGAGGGCGTCAGCGTGTGGGTGGGGGTGGGGGTGTCCGAAGGCGTCGGCGTCAGGCTCACTTGCGGCGTGCGCGTGACGTAAACGGGCGTGGGCGGCTGTTCGTCGGTGGGGCCGGCGATACGCACGGCCTGCACGGCGAGTTGCGCGGTCATCGGCAACAGCGCGATGTGCAGCGTGCGGTCGGAATCGGCCCGCAAGGTGTGGCGCTCCTCGCCGACCACTTGGCCGGTGAGTGTGTCCCAAAAAGTGACGCGATACTCGCCGGTGGGCATATTCGGTACGCGCAACGAAAAGGTCAGCGGCTCGATCTCGCCATTCTGGGCGACTACGTCCCAAGTGTAATCGCGGTGTTGCATCCAGGCGATCATTGCGCCGCGCTCGCGGTCAACCAGCGCCAGGGCGCGCAATGGGGCGCGGTAGTTGGCTACCTCGATATAGTCCAATTGCAGCCAATCTTCCCCGCGATTGTCCAACGCGACGATGTGTTCTCCGGCGCTCAGCGGCACGGTAATCGCGATGGCTTTGTTGCCTTTGCTAAAGTCCACGCGCGCCGCTTCTTGCCCGTCAATGACGATGCTAAGGATGGCGGCGGCGCTCGGGGAAACATCGCGCACGCCGATCCGCAGCTCGGTATCCACCGGTGGGGCGATGATAAACGTCTGTGGAAAGCTGCGCTCGATATCCGCTGTGCCGTAAAGATACGCCGAAAGCACGTCGGCAGGAGGGTATAGCCCGTCGCCGCTCAGCCGATAGACCACGTCCGGCAGCGGGTGGGCGGGGAAATCGCGGTCGAAGCCGTCCACGCGCACCGCGCCATAGCGCAACGGACTTTCGGAAAGCAGTGCCACCGGCATCGGTTGGAAGTCGAAGGCTTGCCAGGCGATTTTGCGCGAGAAATAGACCAGTGGCCCGTAAATGGGGTAAAGGTCTTGGGCGTCTATGTACGTATCCCACCACCAAGACATGGCGCTACCCGCCGCGCCACCCGCCATCGCCGCCCAGATCGTGTTGCGGATATGGACGCCGCTCGGGTCGTCTTCGGTCGGCTCGTACCAGCGATTGAGCGAAAACTCGGTCAACAAAATGGGCTTGTGGGTGCGCGCGTAAGCCTCCCCAAGCGTGTGCAACGTGCCCGCAACCTGATCGGTGGCTTCTTCCTGAGGGCGCGCTTGGTAAAACTGCACTTGCGCAAAGTCCAGCTCCGGCAATTGCCACAGCAACGGCTCGGGTTGGCGTGCTCCGGCGGTGATGAGGTGATTGTACGGATCGAGCGCGCGCAACGTGTCGGCCAAATCCTGCAGCCAGGGTTTGGCGCGGGCGGGCGTGTAGCCGAGCAGGCTGTCGGCCTCGTCGACCAGCTCCCAGGCGAAGATGTTGGGGCTATAGCCCCAGCGCGCCACCGCGTAGCGCAAGCGTTGGTGTAACAACTTGCGCGTGTTGGCGTCCACGAAAAGCGCCGAGGGCGTGCTCAGCGGGCCGCCGTTGGCCGCGTTGTAGGGGTTGTCGCCCCAGTTGACGGCGGTATCCGGCCTGGGCGGTTCTTCCGGCACGTCCACAGGCGGCCCCGCGTAGTTGGTGAAGGGGCGATGCCAGAGCAGCACCAATTGCAAATAAATCCCACGCTCGGCGGCCATTTGCAGGATGGTATCCATACGCCAAGCGGCAATCTGCGCCTCATCGTAGTTGCCGACCGGCCCGGGCCAGTCCAACCCGATGAACCAGGGCACGTCCACATTGACGCGCGCGTAGTTTGCGCCGACCGCTTGCAGCGCGTCTAGCCAGCGGGCGAAGGTGATCAGGCCGCCGCCTTCTTCCCACGACCAGGCCAAGTTGTGCCCGATGGGGAAATAGGCATAGCCCGCGTCAAAGGCGAAGTAGCGCCCGTTGGGGGCCACGCGCACAAAGCCGAAGCCGTCGCGCGGTGTGACCTCAAAAGCGCCGCGTTGCACTGTCCACATGCCCGCTGCGTCTTGCGCGACGATCTCGTAAGTCCAGTGCCCGGCCTGGGGGGGTGTGAAGCGCACGCGCCAGCCCGCTTTGCCTTCCGGCACGGGGCGTTCCACACGGCAACCGACCGTGCAGGCGTCGCGGTAGGGGCGCATGTAAAAGGCGGGCATGGTCAAAGCCGCGCCGCTCGGTGGATGGAAAAGCACGTCCACGCGAATATCGTTCGGATCGTAGGGGTTGGCGTATTCGGTGGGCAAGGTGAAGGGCAGCTCCAGCATGTGGTACTGGGCGAGCGGCTCTTCCACGTCCACGACGGGGACAGGCGTGGGCGTCGGGGGAAGCGTGGCGCTGGCCGTGAGCGTTTCGGCAGGGGCGGTAGGCGTACCTTGTGCCAGGCTGGGCCAGTCCACGCCGCGCAGTGCGGGCAGAGAAGCTGCGCCCAGCAGCAACACCAGAATCGCCAAACCGTAAACAGAGATACGCCGCGCCATCATGCCCCTAGTGTAGTGTGAACGGGTCGGAAAATGCAAATTTTG